>JBCCFC010001526.1:0-1727 GCA_039029935.1 Chloroflexota bacterium | reverse complement strand
TCACAGTATCCCTGAACCTGACCCTGATATTTGGGGTCCTACTTTAGACACTATTTTCGAGGAACCCGCTGACACGCAAGCGGAGCAAAACGAGAAAATTGGTCAGACCAATTTCTACTGCGTGTAATCTCTAATGCCGGTGTTCTCATGTACAACCCGCAATAGAGATTGCTAACTCCTCAATTCAATGGGCATTTTATGTCTGTGAAATGGTCTAAATTAAAGCAAAATAGGATTTACTTATATGAAACACTTACAAAATTTTAAACAAAGCCACCCCCTGTTAAGAGTATTCACACTTATGCTCGTGATGATGCTATTACCCATTATTGTATCGACCAAAACCGTTTCTGCCGATGTCCCACCAGAATTCGGTGCAACCACGACCGCAGTTGACTGGGTAAACGATTCACAGTCAGAAGAACTCGACTTTGGCAATGGCTACACCGGGGTTGGCATCTGTATCGAATACCATGACGACACACCCGACAATGGTGATATATACACAAATTCGGACACAAACCGCCTTCATGATGCGGCGACATCAGAGCAGATTCAACGAGCAGTAGCCGCTTTATGAGATCCCCAATATGCCAGCGTAAACCAAAATCACCTACGACAAAGCGTTACGTACGTGGTCTGGAACATCTCGGACAACAGAAACTTCAATAACAGATCAGATGCGCCTTATGTATCTGCGATTGAAGCGAATATCGCTGCTGGCAGCTATGAACCCGCTGAGGTTGTTTGATTATACAACAGTGAGACAAATGCACGCCAAGATTTGGTTGCACCCCTTTGTGCGGTTAGCCCAAGGTTGACTGCTCACATCGGTGACTTGGTATGGATTGAAGATGATAATGATGGCGATGCCACTACAGGGAACATTACCTTTCCTGTGGGTGCAACGGTGACAGCCACCGCCAGTAGTGGCACAATCTACACAGATATCGTTGATGTCAGCGGTAGCTACAGCATCGAAGTGCCAATCCTTGATACCTACACCGTGACGGCTGGGACGCCAGCAGGGACAACCCCAACACTGTTGACAGGTGGTGACACCATCACAGACACGAGCAGCGGCAATAATCTCAGCCATGATGGCAGTGGTACGGTCGTGACCGTTGGTGTTGTTGATAACCCCACGCTTGACTTTGGCTTCTATCAAGCACCGCCAGCCCCGTCCATTGCGCTTGAAAAGATGCTCAATACACCGGAACCAGTGCTGCCCGGTGCAAGTATCACCTTCACAATCCGCATCACCAATACAGGCACAACCACGATCACAACGCTGCCGTTAACGGACACCTATAACACGACCTATCTAACCTATGTGGGACTGCGAACGACACCAGCGTCGGATAGCAATGCCAACAATGGACAGATTGTGTGGAGCGACTTAACACAGGCCAATCCCAACGGCTTTGGGCAGGACTTTGGCCCGAATGATGTATGGGATGTGGTGGTTGAGTTTGTGGCGGCATTGGATACGACACCGTTGCCAGACAGCGCAAGCATCAACACGGCACAGGCGATGACGCATACCGTGACCGATACCGTGCAGATATTTAATCCAACCAATGTCATGCTGGTGAATCGTGAGGTTGTTCTTGAAGATGGTGTAGTGGTCCTCTCATGGTCAACGGTCAATGAGACAGACCTCGTTGGCTTCCACGTGATGCGGCTAGACGAGGCAGGGGACGAGATAGGGGATGGCGCAGGGGGCG
>JBCCFC010001525.1:0-1750 GCA_039029935.1 Chloroflexota bacterium | reverse complement strand
GCAAACTTATACAACAACGACAGCGATAGCTTTGTACAACGTACTCCAGTTGCCGCCTATTTTTGTCCGAGCCGACGAGGCCCCACGGTCTTGGGTGGAACGCGTGCAACCAATGACTACGCTGGTAACGCTGGAGTTCGAGCAAGCGGTTCGACCGCAAACTGGACCAATGGCGAAGTGGGCGGAATGATCGTCCGTTCCCAATATGTTAAGCCAATCGAATTTCAAGACATCCGTGATGGCTCCTCAAACACAATCATAATGTCGAGGTCCGAGGTGGCGGGCAGGATGTCCTCATCAGCAAGCCAGTTGACCGAACCATGATAGAATGCACCATAAAAGCCAGGCATAGTGCTGGCCTCGGTGCGTACCCATTGACGGGCAATTTCTTTTGCACGTTTGATATTCATCTGAGATTGGTTCCTTATACCCCTACGCATCAATCTGACATATCTTTGCCAGTGGCACTGAATTTTTAGTATAATTTTGCCCATGAATATACACAAACAGAGAGCAGCACAATTTCCGTTGGGCGCAAGCCTCACGCTTGCGCAACTTGAAGCCGATGTCCATCCTATCCTGCATCAACTGCGCATGGCCGAGCCTGTCTCGTGGGTTCCCGTGTTGGATGCGTGGCTGGTGACACGCTATGACGACTGTATTGCAGTGATGCGTGATGCCAAGACATACACCGTCGATCATCCTGGGTTCTCGACAGGCCAAGTGGTGGGACCCAGCATGTTGTCATTGGACGGTACGCAACATCTAAGGCATCGCACCCCCTTTGAGCGGCCTTTTCGCAAACGCGAGGTGGAAACCCGCTTTAACGCATCGGTAACAGCGCAGGTGGCGGAGTTGATTGATGGTTTTGTCGATGATGGACAGGCTGAGTTGCGGCGTGATTTTGCGGGACCTGTAGCGGTGAAGGCGATGATCACGGCCTTGGGCATGGACGATACACCTGTTGAGGATGTGCTGGGCTGGTATGATTTGATTGTGGATGCGGTGACGCGTGTCAGTGCAGGTGAGCCTGTCAGCAATGAGGGGCGGGCAGCATTTGCTGCATTGGGTGATAGCTTGATGCCGGCATTGCATGGTTTACCGGACACAAGTCAACCTGAGTCGAGTTTGCTGGCGGCTGCGGCGGGGATGGCCGATGGTCTAGGCGATGAGCAGATTATCTCGAACGCGGCCGTGCTGCTCTTTGGCGGCATTGAAACCACCGAGGGCATGATCGCCAACGCCTTGCACTATTTACTCTCTGATCCAGCACTATTGCAGTCTGTCCGAGCAAACCCAGCGATGATTCCAGCCGTTGTGGAGGAATCGCTGCGTATGGAGCCTGCGGCTTCGGTTGTGGATCGGTACACTACTGTTGATGTGGAACTACGAGGGGCGTCTATCAAAGCGGGTGATTTGGTACGGGTATCACTCGTCGGGGCTAACCGTGACCCGATGGTTTTTGATACACCGGATGTCTTTAATCCGCAACGCCCCAACCTACGCTCGCATGTTGCCTTTGCACAGGGGCCACATGTCTGCTTGGGCTTACATCTAGCACGGCTGGAGGCGCAGGATGCGTTGTGTCAGGCATTGAAACGATTGCCCAATTTACGGCTACAGAGGACTGAAGAGGCAAGACATGCAGCCCAACCACAGGGGCTAATCTTCCGTAAATCACCTGCCTTACACGCTATTTGGGATAGATAGAAGTGGAACGAGCGCGGATAACGCGGATTGAATCTATTTC
>JBCCFC010001524.1:0-1770 GCA_039029935.1 Chloroflexota bacterium | reverse complement strand
GTGGAGTCATAATAGTTTAGTAGAAAATTGCTTAGGCCAAGAATCTCTTAGGCAAAATGACGCTAACAAAAACCATTGACAACAACACCGTTCCGTGATATGATCTTCATATAAATTTTCAACATCTTTTACATAATTTTTATTTATAGGAGTATCCAATGGCCGGAATCAACAACAGAAAACAAATCATGTTGTTGAAGTGCGCCTATTGATATTGCTCTAGATGTTGATCAATCTATAACAAAACGCAATCATTGTTTATTCAAGCCACAGGTGTGCTTCACCTTGTGGCTTTTTTTATATTGGCTTTCAGCTTGTATGCACGTCATGCAACGATATGCGGTCGCCAGTCTAGCCATAAGGGAACTGTGGCATTGAACCATTCTTTTAGAAGGAGGCGACCCTATGCAAGCAAAGTCGATGCAGTTATTATCCATCACAAATCTCTCAAAATCGTATGGGGACAACCAAGTCCTGAACAACGTCTCGCTCAAAATCTATCTAGGTCAGCGAGTGGGGTTGGTGGGGGCCAACGGTGTCGGGAAATCAACGCTGTTGAAGATTGTGGTTGATGCACTTGAGCCAGACAGTGGGCAAGTACTTCCGGCTCCACAGCTTGATGTCGGTTATTTGCCCCAAGTTTTGGAGATGGCCGAGCGTCAGACAATTGCACAGTTGGTTGATGTCACGCTGGGCAATCTTAGGCAGATGGAGGTGCGGTTGCGCCAACTAGAGGGAGAGATGGCCTCTGCGTTAGAGGAGGATGTGCTGGCGCAGATTTTGGCTGAATATAGCGAGCTATCCGAGCAGTTTGAACGCAAAGGCGGCTATGACCTCGACCATCGACGTGACCAAGTGTTTGAGGGCTTGGGGATTGCACATCTGGCCCAAGACCGTTTGGTGCGAACGCTCTCTGGTGGTGAAAAATCACGGGTTGGGTTGGCGGCGTTGCTGCTGCGTTCGCCCGATTTATTGATGTTGGATGAGCCGACCAATCATCTGGATTTCACGGCACTGGCTTGGCTGGAGTCCTATCTGCAAAGCTATCAGGGGGGCATGTTGGTGGTTTCGCATGACCGCCATTTTCTCAACAAAACGGTGCAGTCCATCGTTGAGATTGATGAACATTCACGCGAGGCCAAGGTCTACACGGGTGACTATGATGCCTATGCCCATGCCAAAGCACAGGAGCGCGTGAAGTGGGAGGAAGCGTATTGGCAACAGATGGAGGAGGTTTGGGAATTACGCAGAGTCGTCAAAGGGAAGGCAAGGCAGGTCGCTCACAATCGACCCGCCCGCGATGGCGATAAAATGGCCTACGATGCCAAAGGTGCGCGGGTACAGAGTGCAATCGCCCGCAATGTTCGGGCCGCGGAAGAAAAGCTTCGTCGCATCGCCCAGGACCCGATCCCCAAGCCACCACAGGCGTGGACGATTAATCCAGAATTCAACCCGTTGTCATTACCCAGCAAAACTCCGCTTTCAGCAACGCAACTCAGCAAATCATATACCGAGCAGACTATCCTGAATGATATTACCTTTTCGCTGAGTAATAGTGGGCGAATTGTGATTATTGGTCCCAATGGCGCAGGGAAGAGTACGCTCTTAAAAATTCTGGGGGATGTGGTGCAGCCAGATAGCGGGGAGGTGCATCGGTCCAGTAGCACGGTCATTGGTTATTTGGATCAAGAGCAGGAAACGCTAGAAACATCGGGCACGATTTTTGATGCCTATCGTGCAGATCGGATTGGGGAATGGGAAGACTTCAAG
>JBCCFC010001523.1:0-1825 GCA_039029935.1 Chloroflexota bacterium | reverse complement strand
GTTCAATTTTTGCAAAAATTGAACACCTTCCGGAGGTCCTGCCCATTCTTTATCCCGTCGCCACAAACACCGGATACACCGTCATGTCCGTCGCTGCATCCTGATAAGTTAGCCCTAAAAAAGCTTGTCAGCACTTCAGCATTTCAGCATACTGGCTGGCTAGCTGACCACCTGACAAGCTGATTTTATACTTTCCTATCCTACAAGAAAACAGCTACTTCAACGCAACAACCCCGCATCCCCATAAATTACAGGGCAATAATCGAAGTTGTCGATAAATCGAGTCAACCCCTCTCGCACCCCATCTGCGGGACGTGATTTCTCAGTGCGCATATGCACAGCAAAGCTACGACGGGGCGCACCGGATGTGTTTGCTACGCTGCCGTGATAGGTGAGGTTGTGGTGAAAACTGGCGGCTCCCGGCGGTAAGATGGCGGCGACTTCTTCCCAACTGCCGCCTGTTGTGCCTTGAATTTGTGCTTGTAGTGTGGCTTGGTCCGCCTCATCATGGAAGTCGCTCTGCCCCTCAACATAGCCCCAGCGATGGGAGCCGCGTACAAAAGACATCGGTCCGGCGTTGGCAGTGACATCGCTCAATGCCACCCATGCCGTAAAGAGTTCGCTGCCTTCTTCCCAGATTTGCCAATAGTGGCGGTCTTGATGCCAGCCAATGCCCGGCGCAATCGTGCTGTTGGCTTGTGCGGTCGGTTTATAGAGCAGTTGCACCCACCAAATCTGGACCGCCTCAGCCCCTGTCACCTTGGCCGCCCATTCACCCAACGCAGGCGTTTTCACCAGTGACATGATGGCGTGGTTGGCAATCTGCGGCATTTCAATCTTGCCCAACTTGGTGTTGGGGTCATCGCCCGGATTCCAGTGAGATGGTTGCGGTGGTGTGCCTGTGTCATAGCGACCTGCGCGCAGTTCGTCCATGCCGATGATGGCCGCGTCTACGGTGTCTTGAGGGATAATGGGTTCTGGTTGAATGTAAAAACCATCTTCAAGATAGCTTTGATGAACTGAATTTGATGTTTTCATAATGGTCCTCAAATTGTGCTTATTCTGTCGTGTAGAGACTCAGCCCCAATGCCTCCACGATTGGCTCAAAATCAGCGTCAAGCGTCCAAACCGATGCACCATCAGGTACTTGTAATGCGATTATGATATCACCCAACGGCCAACAACTATTTTGTCCTAAAACAGCTTGCGGATTGTCGATGACTGTCGTTAGTAGCCGCTGGACACGAGCTTGATCTTTGATGGCCTTTGTGTGTGCTGTTAGATAGGCATCAAGGATGCGCAGTTTGTCTAAGTTCTGCTCGATGAAGTTTGGCAGAAAGCAGGCTGCCGTTTCTTTATTGCAAGTTGCGGCAACCGTATAGTCACCACTACTGGTCCGTGAAACACCTTTTGTCACCAGATCACAGGTAATCAAATCCGATAGGGGATTGACATTGGTCCAGAATTGACGTTTGAATCGTTCCTGTATTAATTGCTCTAAGAGAAGTCGGGCATATCGCCAATTACCATTGCTTTGATTGTGCAGATGGCCTAACATCTGTGTACAACGGACTGCGGAACGAGGTCGAAATGCCCGTTGTCCAATGAGCAAATTGACCATTAAGTCACCCCAACCATATTGAGTAGACATGACTCTTTGTATGTGGGCAACATCGGCAACAATGGTTCGTTGAAATTCCATCCATACATAATTTGTTGTGTATAACTGAGTAGATAGTCTTTCAAAATGGTTTTCAAGTTTTATTTTCTCTGATTTATCTGCCAATACTCGTTCAATTTGGACAGAGGTTTCAACAAAAATTAG
>JBCCFC010001522.1:0-1859 GCA_039029935.1 Chloroflexota bacterium | reverse complement strand
CGTTTGGTTTCGATGTAATCCATGTAGAAGCAGGTGATGTAGTGTAAGACGCGTAGTGCCATAAATCGGTCTACACTTGATTGAAACTCGGTGAGAATGACCAAGTAGATATCCTTGCCACGCAGTTTTACCTTGTAGAGGATATCACTCGTGCGGTGTTTGTAGCTATCTGAGATGAATGACTTGTTGATGCGTTCCGCCGTGTTGAAGTCCAATTCATCAACCCAGGACTCCTCCACAAAACTGAAAAGCAGTTGCTTGAAAATAGTCAGATTGGAGAAGAGTTTTGTATAACCTCGGTCGTGAATGTTATATACGGTGTCAGCCATAGATGGTTTCCTTTTGATAATGGTTCGATGGTGCTACAGTTTAATTGAGGAGTAGTATAGCCTATTTGTTCTTGGGCAACAAATAGGCTATACCGTGTTTACTGCGCTATCAACGCTATATCATCACACTTCTGTCCGTAATCCGTTATCTAAATCCATTGTCATATTTTTTTGCAACATCTACCCTGTTCCGCAGGTATATTTCATGCTGGACCTGTATGACGTTTAGAGCCGTTTAATGATATAAGCCGTGTACTGGACACCCTACACAGACACAAGGATAACTCGCATGGGACACGCTCAAGCTATCAATGAAACCCATATAGATTTGATAAGGAGCCAATCCAATGTTACACCAAACCAGCGAAGACACCATCACAAAACCTGTCATCTTTCTCGCCTTTGCCAATCCGACCGCCGGCGCAAGGGGCTATCTACGCAACTTAGGCGAAGAGGCACGTCAACTAGAAAATACCATCCGCCAGGCCAAAGTAGACGACCTCTGTGAACTGGTGATCAAGCCCTATGCAGGGTTGGCAGAAATCATCGAGGTTTTCCAAGAATATCGCAACCGCATCGCCATTTTTCATTATGCTGGTCATGCCAAGAACTTTATGTTGTTGCTGGAAGATTCTGATGGGAATATCGGGAATATCGGCAGCATCAATAATAGCAATACAGGCAAGAATCGCGGCACAACTCTCATTGATGGACGGGGGCTGGCGGCCTTTCTGGGTGAGCAGAACAGCCTCCAATTGGTCTTTCTCAACGCCTGCTCTACCCAACCGCAGGTGGATGAACTGTTCAACGCCAATGTCCCTGCCGTGATTGCGACCAGCCAATCTATCCGTGATGATGTTGCCACACGCTTTGCGACCCACTTCTATCAATCGTTGACCAGTGGGGCCAACCTGCAAAAGGCGTATAATGAAGCCGAGAGTGTGGCAAAGGCGATGGTGGGTGAGGGGAATGTACGCGACATCTATTTTGAGGATGAAGCAGGTGATGCGACCGATTTTGATGACTGGCCTTGGCGTCTAACCATCAATCAGGGGGCCGAACAGATCAGCGAGTGGAGTTTGGCGGAGGCGGCCAACGAACCGCTCTTTGGTCTGCCGCCACTGCCTGAACATGATTTACCTGAGCAGCCCTTCCGCCACCTCAACTTTTTTCAAGAGCGAGATGCCGAGATATTCTTTGGGCGTGGACATCAAATTCGCACACTCTACGATTTGGTGACAACGCCAGACAGCGCACCGATTATTTTATTCTATGGTGAATCGGGTGTGGGCAAGTCGTCCATGTTGGCGGCAGGACTCTTGCCTCGACTACAGCACCAGACCATCCACTATGTGCGGCGTGATCAGCAACTGGGGTTGACGGAGACGTTGGTTCAAACGTTGTGGATGGGGGAATCGGTCCCGGAAATGCTGGATGCCGAGATAGTCGCTAAACGCTGGCATGAGCTGGAGCAGGGGGCGAATAACGGCGACAGCAAACCACTAATGATCATTCTCGACCAAGTGGAGG
>JBCCFC010001521.1:0-1933 GCA_039029935.1 Chloroflexota bacterium | reverse complement strand
CACTGTAGAGACAATTACGTTGTTGGGAAACAGCTAGGCAGAGCTCACCCTGTGACGCAACCCATATGATCGAGTGATTCCCGCTGTTTCTTGCACAAATGAAGCGTCCACATTTTTTCATCAAAACATTGTGCATCCATCATACCATGCTCATCCAACATGCGGCGCACATACATCAAATGTCGTTGTTCGAGTTTCCACCAATGCGTATAAATGTAATCCGAATTCAGAAAAGTGTTTATCGTTGGTATGGTGACAAGAGTATGATTGTGTAGCGGCAGGTAGTGCCAAGCACCTAAATAACCAAACATGAGCGGCATCTACGGAGGAAAGAACTATGCAAATGCAATATCCACTAGAAGAAAAAATTGGTCCACCAGATTTACTGGTTGGTCGTAAATATGAATTTGACGAGTTTAACTGGTGGTTGGATGGCATCCCAGGTAAGCTCTCCAAGTCGCGCGTAATTTTGGCAAGGCGGAAAAGCGGTAAAACCTCTTTTGTTCAACGCATTTTCAATCAGCTATGGAGTCAAAATGGGCAGGTCGTTCCCTTTTATTTTGACATTGCTGATCAAAATATTTGGCTACATAAGTTGGCAATCAATTACTATACAGCGTTTACCTCGCAGTATATTTCTTTTTTAGAGCGAGACCCAGTTCTAGTCAGTAGACATTTATCTTTAGAGAAAATTCATGCGTATGCAGTAGAAAAGAATCTTGATGGCATGAGAAACGATACAGAGTATATGCTGGATGATTTAGCGAAGGGTGAGAGAGACATGGATATTCTCTGGAATATCGCTACCCATGCACCTCATCGCTATGCATCAGGCACAAATACACGTTTTTTGGTCATCTTAGATGAATTTCAAAATATTGCCAATCACGTCTATCGCAATGAAGGCTGTGAAGGCAAGCCAGACGATTCTATGCCTGGCAGTTTTCATTCGTTGTCAGAATCCAAGGTGGCGCCCATGTTGGTGACAGGCTCCTATCCGGGCATTCTTATGGATATCATGGCCGAACATTTGGAAGCAGGACGGCTCTCGATTTTTGAGATGAATCCCTACCTCACATCGGATGAGGGACTGAAGGCTGTCCGTCAATATGCCAAAGTCTATCGAGCGACTATGAAGGATGAGACGGAGAGACATCTAAACAAGTTGTGTATGTCTGACCCATTCTTGATTTCGTGTGTGATTTTAAACCGTTTTCCGGGTAAAACTTTAATCACCAAGGATGGGGTTGTTGCTGCTGTCAACTATGAGATCACAAACCGCAGTTCGGAGATGTCTAAGACATGGGCGGAATATCTGCGGCGTACCTTTCGCAAGGTCAATGGGACAACGACAAAAAAGTTGATGTTATTCCTGAACAAGCATAATCAACGCGATTGGACACCCAAAGAACTGAGGAAAGAACTCAATTTGGATTTGAGTGAAGAGGACGTTTATGAGCGACTTGTCGCCTTGGAGGGGACTGATGTCATCCAACGCATCAATTCTGATATCGATTTTCGTGGGCTGGCAGATGGTACACTGAAGTTGGTGCTGCGACATCGTTTTGAAAAAGAAATCGAGGGTGTTGAGCCAAATTTCAAAGAAGAATTTGAGGCGCAATTGGCTGAGGCGAAAGATGAAGCCGATACATGGCGGGGGCGCGCTGCTGACTACAAAGGAAAGTTAGCCGAGCGCAATTTGGTGATAGAGTTTCACAAACATAAGCAAATTCGACTCTCCGATTATTTCACGGGCGTTTCGGATAGCCGCCTGTTCACCATTGCCAAGCTACAGGAACGTGTCTCCTATCAGCGGCTGACGGGCAAAAATGAAGAAATCGACATCATTATTGGACTTTGGATAAAGCCAAAATCCCTCGCCCATTGGCGAAGGTGTAAAATAAAAAACAAATTAGAAAGAGGGATAAGCAAT
>JBCCFC010001520.1:0-1952 GCA_039029935.1 Chloroflexota bacterium | reverse complement strand
GGAGTCGTGGGTTGCGCAAGTAGACAAAGCGTCGCTGGAACGCGTCAACAAAACGTTTGTCTCGCCCAGTTATGACAAAAGAGAGAGCGATCTCATTTACAGAGTTAGGCTGAAAGACCAAGACATCTATATCATCATCTTGACCGAGTTCCAATCCAAAGTAGACCGTTTGATGGGGTTGCGCTTTGCTCATTACATTTTGTTATATTACATGGATTATGTCAATGACATCAAAGAGTTGGATAAAGAGGATAGAGAACGGGGATTCAAACTACCTGTCGTCTTTCCGATTTTGCTGTATAATGGCAGTGACAACTGGAGCGCACCAACTGACCTTGCAGGGCTGATTGAAGAACATCCCAATTTGGGCGAGTACAGACCGCGTTTCAAATATTTTCCGATTGCACAAAATTCATATTCAAAACAAGAATTGCTAGACATTGGGAATATTGTTTCAACCATTTTTCTGGCTGAAACTAACTTTGATGTTGATGTGTTGAAAGATGAATTGCTTGCGCTCTATCAGCGAGAGCCAGATAAGACAGCCATGTCCATTCTGCTCAATTGGTTTCGACAGCTATGGGTACATGGACGGATTAGTGAAGAAGAGTATGGGAAACTGGATGAAGTGTATCACAGTACACAGGAGGTAGAGACTATGTTGGAAGTTGCAGCCGCTAAACAGAAACAGGCGATTTTGGAGCAAGGCAAAGAGATTGGCCGTATAGAACAATCACGCAAGCATTTACTTCGTGTATTAAGTTCGTTTTACAAGTTACCTGAACAAGAATTGACGATCATCCAAGAAGAACTGGAACAGGTTGATTCCGAATACACGCTGGCAGAACTTATTAATCTGTGTTTAGATGGCGGGGGATATGAGGCATTCCGAGCATCACTTGATGAAATTTTAGATGAATCGTCATCTTAGATGATGGTCATGAGGCGAATACCTTTGTTCGCCTCGTGCGTTCACCTGTTCAAAAAAGGAGATCAGCATGTTAGAGGATATGCGGGCAGAATATGGCAAGGAAATTTACCAGCAAGGATGGGAGGAAGGGTTCCGACAAGGATGGGAGGAAGGATTCCGACGAGCGATAGAAGAAAGTGGTTTTCTGAGCTTACTAGCAGTCATTGCTGATGAGCAAATTATTTTAGCAAGAGAATTGCTAATGGGTGGACTGGAGATGCGTCACAAGCTATCTGAATCACAACTTGCAGTGATTCGGGATGAAATAGAACAGATTGACTCTCCATCCATCTTGGTAGAACTCTACCGGATAGGGATGCAATGTAATGAGTATGATGCATTTCGCACATCAATGGACAAGATTATAGGCGAATCAACTATCAAAGTTGAAATAATGGAAATCCTACGTGATGATAGTGCTTGTACACAACATCGACCCGCCATAAATGGACGGGGCTAGCCAACCATGACCCATGAATGGGTCTAATGCGTGAAGCCGTACATAATTCGTTTACAACACTTTTCATTTTTCACTATTCACTATTCATTTTTCACTCTTTCGGATACCGTAACACCCATCCCATCACCGTCGTCACCCCAGACACCATGCCAATCAGCGCACCGACAGCGGCGAAGACCTGCGCCCAATAGCTGTTGGCATCCACACGCATGAGAAAGACACCCGCCACCAAACTGACCAACACAGCGAGGGCCACCATGCCCGTCCAGAAGGCGATGCGGCGGATGCGTTTCTGACGTTGCAAGCGCACACGAATGGGTGTCCAGTGGTAGCCGGGGAGTTGGCGTCCGTCGGTGAGGGTGCGGATGGATATCATTGATTTATAACGGACGAAATTATCAGGAGCATGAAGGCATTGATTGAGTTTTATAAGAGCTTTTGCATATATTATTTTATCTTTAATTGTTAACTTCCCTAGTATAGATATTACTGATAATTGCAAGTACCGCTCATCATCCAAAG
>JBCCFC010001519.1:0-1960 GCA_039029935.1 Chloroflexota bacterium | reverse complement strand
CTCCAGCAGATACCCATTATTGCGCGTAGGTATGCGAGGGATGCCCTCCTGCAAGAGCGTGATAGCATCGTCAATCCGACCCGCTTTGGTCATAAGTTCGGCGCAGCTTGTGTACAACGCAAATGAATTATGTTCAGGGGGTATGCGAGGGATGCCCTCCTGCAAGAGCGTGATAGCATCGTCAATCCGACCCGCTTTGGTCATCAGTTCGGCGCAGCGTTTATAAGGGGAAAAGAGACCACGTTCAGGTGGAACACGCCGCACACATTCTTGCAGCAGTTCAATCGCTTCTTCTTCGCGCTTGGCCTGCACCAGCAGCCGCGCTTGAAATTCCCAAAACTGGACATCAACATGTTCACTGAGTGCGTTCTGCCCATGCGCAATGGCGCGTTCCAAGTCACCTAGCCGTTTACGTGCGTGAAGACAGCGCGCCAGATGATAGTCCAGCCCTTTGGAACCACCGACCTCTGTTGGGGTCGCATCCTCACCCGCCAACAGTGCGGAGAGAATGGCGATGCGCTCATCAAGGATAGCAGGGTCTTTGGGGACGGGCGATACCTGTGTAATCGACCCACGAATCTGTTTTTCATAGCCCCATGCCACTTGCCGCAAGCCCTCGATATCATCGGCCAACAGATAGTGATATTTGGCCTCGACATAGGCATCACCCAGCGCAATCAGCTTGGTATTTTGTTTCTGCTCCTCAAACTGACGGGCGTAGTAACGGGCTGCGGTGGCATGGGCTTGCTGGTGGCGGCTGGTGTTCGCACGCAGCCGTTGACGGCCAATGGCGCGCATCAATGGGTGCAGGTCAAATTTGCCCTTATACTGCTCCAGCAGAAATGCATGAATCAATTTGCGTCGCAACGCTGATGCCTTCTTTTTACGCGCATTGTTATCCGCAAAGAGCAACTCGGTGGCCTGTCGTTTGAAGGGTTGACGATAGACCGAGAGCCGATTGAGTTGATTGTTTTCGGCTGCACTCAGCCGGTCGAGCGTACGCCGCAACAACTCCCGCTCCAATGTCTCGACCAGTTCGGGGTCCACATTGCGCTCGCGAAACTCCCATAACTGTGGATGCTAGTCGATCAAGTCGTCCAGGGCATCAAACTCCAAGCTAATTGCCAGCAACCGAATGGCACGTGGGTTGCCGCCCAACCACTGCACAACATCGCCATACCGATGAAATGGGACATCATCCAGACGGCCAAAGGCTGTGAGCAGGGTTTGTAGATGCGTTTTCCCATCCTCTACATCCATTGGGTGCAACCGTTCAACCACCACGCGGTCAATCTCCGTCCAACGGTTGGCCTTGGGGAGCCGTTGATTGGTGAGAAAGAGCAGCCGCCCCACAATATCACTGCGGTTGGTTAAATGCGTCACCATGTCGATAAACGCACCCGACGGTTGACCATGCACGGGGTTCCACATCTCCTGAAACTCATCCACAATCAGCAACACAGGACTGCGTAGGACCTCTTCCAGCACACGCCAGCTATTGAGATCTATGTCACCTTCGGTCAAGGCCGTGTATAGCTGCGGATAGCCAATGCTCTTGAGTTCCACACCTGCCTTGGCGAGAAACTCAAAGTTGACATGCTCGCTCCACCCTGGCGCAATCACAAACGGTGCTGCCTTCATAGGCGCGGGCAGACGGTCGGTCAATGCCCGCGCCACCGATGTCTTGCCCACGCCTGAGAAGCCCTCAATGATGCAGATAGACTCACCGCTGGCGCCAGAAGGCAACCATGTGTCGGCAAGCCAATCGAGCAATGCCACATGGCCTTTGCCGATGAGCATAGATGGGTCTGTCTTTTGTTGTTTGGATGATGGTTTGTATGGTTCTGTCATGGTTGGTTTCACACAAAAATAATTTTGAATAGGAACGTATAAACGAGTAACACAGATTGGTTATCTGTGGGCGCAGGTAGGCAACCTGCGAAACAGTAACACAGATTGG
>JBCCFC010001518.1:0-1980 GCA_039029935.1 Chloroflexota bacterium | reverse complement strand
CTGTCTCCTTCGTCATCAAATTCCACTACTCACTAATCTCTCTTGCTGGCATCTGCCCACCCTTCCCGACAATTTTAACCTCTTCCAACAGTTGAGACAACTCCGCCACAATCTCAGGATGCTCCCCATACAAATTCACACGCTCACCCGCATCAGCCTTCACATCAAAAAGTTCACCCGGATGTTCATGCTTTGTGTAGCCACGCTTCTGCTTAAACCACTCTGGCTCGCCATTGTCATCACCACTCGGCGCGTCAATAAAGACCCAATTGTCTTTACGGATAGCAAATAACCCAGATGCACTGTGATGTACGGCCATGTTGCGTACTGGCGTATCTATCTCTCCTTGAAGCAGTGACAGGATACTCACGCTGTCCCCCGCTTCACCAGCAGGCATCTCGACATGAAGCAACTCCGCACAGGTGGTGATGAAGTCAGCCAAAATCGTCAGTTGATCACAGACTGTACCCGCAGGAATGGTCTCCGGCCAGCGTGCCACAAAGGGGACACGATGACCACCCTCCCACGTGTCGCGTTTCGCACCGCGGAAATCGCCCATGCTGTAGTGATCATAGATTCGTGCGTGTTCATACGTGCCACCCGCTGCTGCCTCAATAGATTCAGGACCATTATCACTGGTGAAGATAAGCAACGTGTTGTCCGCAATACCGCGCCGTTCCAACGCGGCCATGACCTCGCCAACAACCCAATCAACTTCGCAGACAAAATCACCATACAGACCCGCCCCACTTTTGCCAATAAACTGCTCGTTGGGCACAATCGGTGTGTGTGGTGAGGTCAACGGGAAATAAAGAAAGAAGGGTTCTTGGTTATCTGACGTTTCAATATACTCAACCGCACGACGCACAAACTCGGGAATCATCGCCTCCAGACTCCAATCCGGTTTCATCTTTCCACGATTCCCAAACATCTCGTCCGGTTTCTCCTCTGTGGGCAAATCTTCTGCTGGAATCCGATCCTGATCAAACCACGTGTAGGGCGGGAAGTTAGGCACATCGACGCCAAAATAGGTATCAAAGCCATTGTCAATGGGGCCACCACGCATGGGCTTTGTGAAGTCGATATTCTCGCTCAACGCATACCGTTTTTCCCAATCCGCAATCCCAATCTGGGTCCCTTCATTGGCTGGCGACCCATCCAACGTCTCCCACGCCCAGCCCAGATGCCACTTGCCCAGACAGGCTGTGCGGTATCCCTGCTCTTGCAGCAGCTTGCCGACGGTCAAGCGGTCTGGCTCAATCAACGGTGGGTCCCAAGGCCAAAGAACCGTCTGTTTCAGCGGTGTCCGCCACGCATATCGTCCCGTCATCAACGCATAGCGCGTCGGTGAACAGACGCTTGAGGGTGCATGGGCATCGGTAAAGCGCATTCCCTGTGATGCCAGCTTGTCTAAATTGGGCGTGGGGATTTTTGAGTTGGGGTTGTTGCAGGCCATGTCGCCATAGCCCATGTCGTCGGCGAGGATGTAGATGATGTTTGGTTTTTGTTGGTTCATGTTTTCTCCAAAGATATGTTGGAATGATGAAATGCGAAAATGATTTCACTCATTATACCGTAGAAAGAGAAAAGAACAGACGAGATTTGTCTACCCCTACGGTGTATATGTCATCCATTTTTTTCATGTTGCAGCAAACGCATACGCCGGAATCGCTTGTATTTCATCGGACTCTGTCTGCCGCGCCATGTATAAATCCCAACCTATTTGCATGTTGAGCCAAAACCCCGCAGACATGCCAAAGAACTGCTCTAATCGTAATGCGATGCTCGCTGTCACAGAACGTCGCTCATCGACAATTTCGTCAATCCAATGCGCAGGAACACGGATTGCGTTTGCCAACTCTAGTGCCGACAAATTCATCGGCTTAAGAAATTCTTCTTGCAACATTTCGCCCGGGTGGGTTGGCGCACGGTGTGTTGGTATACGAATCATAAGATCCTCCTAATGATAATCCACAATCT
>JBCCFC010001517.1:0-1981 GCA_039029935.1 Chloroflexota bacterium | reverse complement strand
TCTTAATACACGCTCTACTTCTCCACCAAAATCCGCGTGACCAGGAGTATCTATAATATTAATCTTAACGCCCTTATAATTTACCGCTACATTTTTCGACAAGATTGTAATTCCACGCTCTCTTTCGAGATCGTTATTATCAAGCAGAAGCTCCTCCAGGTTGGTTAGATTCCCAATTGTGGATGGGATGCTACGGAGTGCGTTTGATCGTAGGTCGAGTTTAGTCAGGCTTGTCAAGTTACCAATTGCTGCGGGTAAATCCCCAACAAGACCAGTACCTTCATCTTCGCCTCCCAAAAACAACTTTTTAATCGTCTTCACACCACTGCCAGAGCATTTAATGCCATCCCAGTGACAGGGTAAATCAGTATGAAACCAGTCGATACTCCAATTGGGTCCATTTGTCGCATTAAAAATCGACAACAGGGCTTCACACTCAGTCGCTGAAACCTGACTCACATTGCCACAACCATATTCCTGCGTCTTCACCTGTAGCGTTTCGCTGTATTTACTCAACAATGGGCTGGGCTGTTCGTCATGGCTGGGTGTAAACGTGTTCAGCCGGACATAGTAGGTTGTACCTGAGGCAAGCCCGCCAATCGTGGTGATGTGAACCGTTTTGCTGACGGTGGCTGTGGTTGTCAGAATGTTGGTAAATGCGCTATCGGTTGCAACTTCGATTTCGTACCAACCACCATTCTCCGTATAATCAATGGGTATCCAAGAAATTGTGGCGTCACTATTAGACACTTTGACGGCTTCCAAGTTGATAGGCGCGACGGTTTGTGTGTTCTGCCAATCTGGGTCCGTGGGCATAAGAAAGGTCATAACCGTCGTCTCTGTCACGACAATACTGTTGTGTGCAAGATTCAGACGACCTGCTTGGGTGATATTGAGGCTTGCCATCGCCGAAGGCAGCGATTCTAGTTGATTCCCAGCGACGTTGAGAAATTGCAAGCTGGACAGTGTGCCGATGGACTCTGGGATGTTTGTAATTCGGTTCTGCCAAAGGTCAAGCGCGGCTAATTCAGTCAGGTCGCCAATTTCATCGGGTAATGCCCCTTGCAGTCTATTTCCCTCTGATTCTCCGGGATCATGAAAATCAAGTGAAATGACATTACTGCCACTACACAAGACACCATGCCAATCACATGGAGTCGTGGTACTGAGCCACCCTGTGTTGTTTAACCAGCCGGGGCCATTTGTGCTGTTGTACAGCGCAACCAAAGCTTCACACTGCGATTGATCGATGCCATCTGTGACATGCGCGCTGGAGCAATCGTAGCTCGAAGTGCTAGCGGCCACCGCAGGCTGTGTTTGGGCAGTCGCCAAATTGTTGGTTGCATAAAAAATGCCTATAGAAAAAACAATAAAAGCGATTATCGCAAAAGAGATGAGACTAAAACGTTTCATGATTTACCTAATTTGTTGTGTTAGAGAATATCCTAGTGGACACAAAGAAAAGGATGAGTCTAGTTTACTCATCCCTTACATTACAGTTCAGAAACATGATAGCGGTTTGAAGGACTGTTGACAGATGTCATCAATCACCGTCAATCTATGTTTAGATTATTGATCCAATATACCATTCTCTATGTTTATTTTGAAAGAGACTGCCTGTCATATTTTAAAATATGTGCAAAGATTTAGCGTCTATTTTGTAGAAATTTTAAATTACAATGATATCTCTACGTTTTTTGTTCTACAAAACATATGCTACTGAGCCATTCATCACTAGATAATTAGGTTAACAAAGGCGTCCCTGTGTGGTATTTTGGGACATAATATTTTCTCATACGCAGCGTCTAGCACACGATACGCGTCATCACATATCGTTTTTTTCGCTAGCTATGTATGAAAATCTATTATGCAGGTATTAGATAGAGTTCTTTTCTTAATCATCGACACTGTTTGCCGTCTTCGCATGGTTTTCCTTATAGATAAACCAGCTTTTTTTCAATTTTCCCCAAGTAATTTCAAC
>JBCCFC010001516.1:0-1985 GCA_039029935.1 Chloroflexota bacterium | reverse complement strand
TCGTCCCCTCTTCAGAGGACATGGGTTGCCAGCCCGGTAAATATACATTGTCCCAAGGTACAGGCTTGTAATCATTAAAAGGGAATGCACGTCGTCCCGTGTGTAGCGTGCGGCGCGTCGGAATCGTCGGTAAACACTCTGGATGCGCATTGGTGAACTGAACCCCCTGTTGCGCAAAGCGGTCCAAATTGGGTGTGTGAATCCACTCATTGCCGTACGTGCCGACATAGGCTTTGCGCAGCGTGTCGGCCATGATGACAACGATGTTCCATTGGTTATTTGTGTTTTGGTGTTGGTTACTCATGATATGTGGTCGTCCCTGTAAATATGATGGTCCGCATGATTTTGCATCATGCTTGAGATCATACTCTCTCTGATATGTTTTGTCAATCGTGATTATCTATGAGCATCCCGTTATATCCATTTCATATTGTGATGATTTTTGTTATTTGCTATAATGGACTCATGGAAAAGAACGCTGTTAAAGTAGAAAATTGCGCTGTTTCCCCTCTGCAATCTCTGCGTCCTCTGCGGTGTTCAAAGTTTGTTCTGCAATTTGAGGAGCGAGAATAATGACCAGAAAAATACATGCACGGGATATCACCTTAAATGACCTGAAAAAACAGTTTAACCTTCTCATGTCAGACTCACCGGATTTCTTTTCAGAGTGGCACACCGACTTGCCAACCATCAGCGACGATGACAAACGTGGATTGGACAAAATTCGCCAAGGCTATTTCAACCTGCTCAATCAGCCCGATGCCATTGAAGATACGATTAAAATGGTGGTCTTGTCGCCCTTGCTGTATATTGCCGACTACTACTTGCATCCATTGATGGTGAAAGCAGAAAATCCGATTCGATTGACAACCACGGATGATGACGCTGGCGAAGAGATCGTGGTTGAAGGCAAGATTGATGTGTTGGTGTGGCGTGAACATCTGTGGGTCATGGTCATCGAATCCAAGCGACTGGCCTATTCGCTGGAGTCGGGATTTGCGCAAATGCTGGCGTATATGCTGGCAAGTCCCAATGTTGAGCAAGGCACACCCAGCTATGGCATGATTACCAACGGTGGCAGCTTTATTTTCCTCAAGGTCGCACACGATGGTGATGGACTCAAGTATGCGACCTCTCGTCCTTTTGCGCTGCATACGCCGGGGAGTGATACCTATTCGATTTTACAAATTTTAAAACGGCTGGAGAAAATTTTATTTGTGACTTGAGTACCACAGATTATTAATTGCATACGCCTCAAAAGATGCATCTCGACTCATGATGTACATGTCTTCCACCGTAGCCTGTGCAATCAATAAACGGTCAAAGGGATCGCGGTGATGAAACGGTAGCAGAGCTACTTTATGTAGATGCTCAACATTGATTGGCAAGATAGACATATTGTTGACTTCAACTTGATGAGGAACGAATGTTTCAAAACTGGTAGGCAGATCAAGTTTTCCTCTACTGTGTTTGATTGCAATCTCCCAAAGCGAAGCCATACTAAGATGGATGTTGTTATCTGGGTGTTCAATCAATACTTTCATTGCCTTTTTTAGCTGAGGTGCATCAATAATAAACCATAGAAATATATGGGTATCAATCAAAATTTCCACTACATATACTCCTCAAATTCTTCTAAGGGTTCATCAAAGTCGTCAGCAATTTTTATGCCCATATGTTTGGCACTGCCTGCTTTACGTGGCTTTTTTTCACGCTCTGTATTTGACAAAACGCGGATTGCCCCTTGATCTTGATTGATTTTGAAATACATTTCTAGCAAATAGGTCAAAATATCGCCCAATTGCTTTTGTGTCAAGCCACTTGACTTTACCTGATAGTTTAATGATGCAGGTAATTCTAATACCAATTGTGACATATCACTGTCTCCTTCGTCATCAAATTCCACTACTCACTAATCTCTCTTGCTGGCATCTGCCCACCCTTCCCGACAATTTTAACCTCTTCCAACAGTTGAGACAACTCCG
>JBCCFC010001515.1:0-2074 GCA_039029935.1 Chloroflexota bacterium | reverse complement strand
TATCATGGTCACGCCAAGAAGAGATAGCTTGGCTGCGGATGCTGTGTTTGTGCCAAAGGTGATAATGAGTGCAATCAGTGCTGGCAAGCCAATGTAAAAGGCAGATGACTGCTCTAACCCACCAAGGACTAAAACTTGATACCAAACTCGTGCCCCAACAAGGGCAAGGATGAAAACAGCCAATGTGATTTTATATGGATTATGCTTAAGCGTTTTAAGCATCTCGTCCCCCTTGCGATTGATGATACAGCCAACTTGCCCCCCATGTCTGCGGTGTGTTTTGCATAAACAGTACCGAGTCATATTCCATCTGTAAACCATACTGCGTATCAAGATGACGCATCAACGGGAAGTCATAGTCCATCTCGTGACAGAAGTACATGTCCCATTTGGGATAGTCGATGTGCTGAAACGATAGCCGCTGGCTGTTGAAGTGGTAGCCACAACTGCCATCGAGGTTGAACACAAAGTCGGTGGCCTGCTCGATATTGGCAAAGATAGATGACACAGGTGTCTTTTTGCGCACCGAGTTCATGGTCGCGCGCAATGTCCCACAACGGAGCGGGTCGTTAGAGTGACAGGTCAGGGCATAGGTATCCTCATTATCGATACGTTGGAAATGGGCAAGCTGTTTGCGGAAATGCGAGAACCAGATGCCTAACGTCCCCAGCACCAATGAAGATGAACTGGAGCCGATGGTGTAGAAGGCGCGATACTCCTGCCCATGCTTGCGGATTTTGGTACTCACGCGGCAGAGCATGTCATTGTTGCGAATGTGTGGCACAGGCATCCACCCAAAGCCTGTCACCCAAAAGTCACAGGCACACATGCCGATCATGCCGTAGCCGCTCTCCCCAATTTCATCGGGCGTAATGCCCTCTGGCAGAATACGCCGCAGATTGTTGAGAGGTACACGAAAGTTGACTGTGAAACGTTTATTGGTGAATGAATGTACGGCAATGGGTTGATGATAGACCCGCCCCATGTGCTTGGTGAGCGCAGTAATTTGCGGCAGAAAGTCAGTCTCTGATGCTGGACTAAATGCCTGTCCAGTTGGTGTGAATGTGGCTGTCATACTATCCTCCATAGGTTAAGAAAACAGGTATACACTCAGTATTTAGGAATCGATGTGCCATTATTCCGTCTCATGGGCTACATCGAATCCGGAGTGCGCACCTGCTGATAAGCTGTTATTCTGTGGATAGTATGACAGCGAGTTGTGGGTGGGGCTAGTGTCTGGGGTCATTGGGCATCATGCCTAGAGTCATCTGTAATGTAGACCCAAGTTTACACAAATACATCCCGAATTTTGAATATATTCTGGTTAATGTTGGCAAGAAATCGGACGATGACATTGCCCAACTGGTCGAGTCTGGGGCTTTACAATCAAGTTTGCTTGCACTAAAATATATCTATGATACAGGGTTAAATAGTCTAATCATCCAAATCCTCACCCCGCTTAAAAAAGCCAAGTTGCCAATGGAAAACTTACGTCCTTGGTTAGAGGCGATATTGAGCTATCTATCAGGCATTAAAAACCGTGTGCCGGATGAGGTACTGACAGAATCTGTGCGCACCGTGTTTGCAGAGGAGGCAGAAATTATGGAAACCATTTTTGATCGGTTGAGGGAGCGAGGTCGCCAAGAAGGGATTCAAGCAACAGAAGAAAAATACCAACGCGTACTTCAGCGAGAGGAACGGGAGCGAGAGCGAGAGGAACGGGAGCGAGAGCGAGAAGCCTTTGCCCAAAAAGGATATACAAAACAACGAAATATCATTCTTGGGATATTAAACCATTCGTTGAAACCGACCGAGGACGATTTATCACAGATTACCAAGCATCTTGAAAAAATCGAGGATGAGGAGGCATTAGATCGACTCATCAATGATGCATTGGATGCAGCAGGCAGAGATTTTACCTACTTTCTGATGCGTCTCATTGCTGAGGGTAATGAGAGTTGAGGTTGAATGGTTGGTTATTGCAGACGAGTAAGACCATTCCACAGAAATAAATATCCGGTAGGTGTATGAGGTGGTGTGGTAGGAAATTAGCTATTTACTACCACACCACCTC
>JBCCFC010001514.1:0-2094 GCA_039029935.1 Chloroflexota bacterium | reverse complement strand
TCCGACGACTGACATCCCCATTGAGTTTGCAAACAGCGCAACCAACCATATCAACGCCAAGGGAATGCTGCTCCTGCCCGGCTTTGTCAACACACATCATCATTTCTACCAAACCTTGACCCGTGCCATTCCTGCTGCCCAAGATGCCGTGTTGTTTGATTGGCTCAAAACGCTCTATCCAATTTGGGCAGAACTGACCCCAGACGATGTGCAGATTAGCACCCAACTGGCCCTGACCGAACTCCTTCTCAGCGGCTGCACCACAAGCAGCGATCACCACTACCTATGGCCCAACGGCAGTCGGTTGGATGACCAATTTGCCGCTGCCGAGCAGGTGGGGGTGCGTTTTCATGGAGCACGGGGAAGCATGAGCTTGGGTGAAAGTGATGGTGGGTTGCCACCAGATCGTGTGACCGAGGATGAAGCGGCGATTCTGCGTGACTGCCAGCGTGTGGTCGAGACCTATCACGATGCCGCCAACTATGCCATGCGCCGCGTCGTCATCGCCCCATGCAGCCCCTTTAGTGTGACGCCAGACCTCATGCGCGAAAGTGCCGCCCTCGCACGTAGCTTTGGCCCCGATGCCAATGTCCATTTGCACACGCACATGGCCGAGACCAAGGATGAAGAGGAGTTCTGCCTCGCTCGTTTTGGACAGCGACCCGTTGCCTATGCCGATGCACTGGGCTGGACAGGTGATGATGTATGGCACGCCCATTCTGTTCACATGAATACTGAAGAAATCCATCACTTTGCCCATACCTGCACAGGCGTTGCTCACTGCCCCACCAGTAACATGCGTCTTGCGAGTGGTATTGCCCCTGTGCGTCAAATGCGTGATGCGGGTGTGCCCGTTGGTTTGGGTGTGGATGGCAGTGCTAGCAATGACAGCAGCCACATGATGGCCGAGGTCCGTCAAGCGATGCTCCTGCAACGGGTGATGGGCAATCCACAGGCGATGACGGCACGTGAAGCGCTGGAGATTGCTACGCTTGGTGGCGCAACTGTGCTGGGGCGCAGTGACATTGGTGCGCTGGCTCCAGGTATGGCTGCGGACATCATCGGCTTTGATTTGAATTCATTGGCGTATGCTGGTGCGGCAGTGCATGATCCCGTGGCGGCTATCGTCTTCTGCCACCCGCGTAATGTGGACTTTGCGATGGTCAATGGGCGGGTGTTGGTCGATGCGGGGCAGTTGGTGCAGGGGGATTTGCCGTTGTTGATTGAGTCGCATAATAATGCTGCATGTGGGTTATTGGTGCGAGCTGGCGTGGCGTAATCAACAATCTACCCTAATTGCCCTTTTTCCTTGTAAAACTAGGTGTTGCTGTTGGATATGGAAGCTGCGCCCAAGGCCGTAGTTCTCCTGTTCGCCAATTTAGTGCGATTCGCTCAGAGGGTTGCTCGCATTCTCTGCCATACAATAAGCAATCAACTTTTTGAATATCATAATAAGGGCTATCAAAACTGTAGGGACCATAAGGAATATATTGGGGTTCAAAGGGTATACGGGAGACAAGCACCCAATCGCCATACCATTGGTTACATCCGTAAGGAGAACCCCCTCCACACAGATGATAGTCATAATCTTCATGGCTGACAAGAGCCTCTTGCTCACCAGTCATTGGATCTAGTCGGATAATCTGGCGCGCCGTTGGAAAAATATAGGCATCTTTGCCCAACGTTCCGTACAAGGTACGGTTTTGATAAAGGATATAATCCATACCTTTTCATTGGCTAAAAATTTAAAACTTGTCGTGAGTCCTCTGCCCGAATGATAGACTATTCCGCCAGTGTGCCGATCCATAATAATAACCCCACGCCAGAGAATGTCGGCGCCAAAGCGAAACCCGACATAGCGGTCATCTGGCGAAAATTTAAATTCACTACATGGTTTAAATTCTGTCGAAGAGAGCCATGAGCCCGTGTCTACGACACGATAACATTCCTCTGGTAACTCAAACGATACAATGTCATATGTAATTGGCGTAGGTGTTGGTGTTATTGTGGATGTTGGGGTAGCAACTGGCGTTGGCGTATAGAGAGTCTTGAAAAAGTAGGCAAAGATGTAGGGTTGTATTTATGTCAAATCTT
>JBCCFC010001513.1:0-2116 GCA_039029935.1 Chloroflexota bacterium | reverse complement strand
GAGTTCATCCTCTGTGTAGCCCAGTAGTGTCGCAAATCGTGGGTCTAGTGTGATATCCAACAGATTATTCAGGTCCGAAAAAATAGACACCTTGCCATATTTAGACACACCAGAGATTAGGGTGAAATGTAAATGCGTCGATACGCTGGACTTGAGTGTTGAATAAAACGCTTTGAGTGTACGTACATTGGCCTGCACAAGTTCAGAGTCATCCAGATTATCAGTAATCGGCTTATCATATTCATCGACAAGCAGTACGATACGTTGAGGATTTTCGCTATTTTTTGTCGCCAATCGCTCAATGAATTCCCCAAACTTCCCTTTGTAATCTGCTGATTTGAGTGAAATACCCTGTGCTTCCGCTAAATCATCCATATACGTTGTAAGCGCATCAGCCAGCGGCATATCTACCGTATTGATATCATTGAAATTGAGCAACAGAACTGGTCGTGGCTCCCAATCATGCTGGTTCTCAATCCACAAACCCTCAAAAAGTGGTTGGCGACCACGAAAAAGCACGGCAAGGGTAGTGAGCAAGAGCGATTTGCCAAAGCGGCGTGGGCGCGACAAAAACAGAATCGGTCCTGTGTGGATTAAGCGGTGAATTTGCTCGGTTTTATCAACATAGGTATATCCATCCTCACGGAGCATGGAAAAGTCTTGGATACCTATTGGTAATTTTGCCAAAATTAAATTTCTCCCTACATCTTTGTCGTCTATACGACGTTGCAGTATAATTGATTCTATGATCGGGCACACATATTGAGAAAAATTGCCGAGGAGATACAAAATGGAAGAGCGTGATATCGGATTAGAGATTCTGGAAGGCATCCGAGAAATCAAAACCTATAAAGCAGGTATGGTGGATTTACGTGTTCGCAAATTGAGTGAACCATCACTACCGCAAGTCATTATTACAGTTTTAGATGATGAACCAGCCGAAGATATGCTCAACATGGCATTGCTCAGTCAACCTGCATTAGCCACAGACTGGGACCGACCCGAGGAGGATGAGGCATGGTCACACCTAGCCCAGCTACCATCATTGTAATATTAGAGTTGTTATATAATAAGACACCTCGGCACCCAGAGGGTTCCCGAATCCGAATCTGATAAGCGAAACCTGATAAATCAGGTTCATACGGTCATCCATCTAGTGTGCTTCAGCGTACTTTGCCTAGCAGACACCGAATTCATTCGGTGGTACTCGTTATTTTGCAACAACTCTATTACATTTTATGCCGCTACTTTCTCGGCGACACAGATGACGCTGGTCCCAAAGGGTAAATTAACCCGCTGCAACAACTCTGCCTCAACCCACCCCACAATGTGCAAAATCGTGTTGACAGGCTCAGGAATCGGCTCCATCTCCACTTGATAGACCTCTTCCTCTTCGGTCAAATGTGGACTTTCCAAATCGGGGTTATAGGGACGCAGTAATCGAATCCCTGCAATCAGCGGAAAGAGGAAAAAGTTGTTATAGCTAAGACGTTTGACACGAAAGCCTGCCAGCTCCAGTTTGCGTCGTAGCTCCGGTGCATTGTAACGGCGTTGATGCTCGTTGATCTCGTCGTTATAGCTCCACAGCCACATGTAGGCCGGAACCGTGACCAACAGCTTGCCGCCCGGCTTGAGGACACGCAGACACTCATTAAAGACACCAAACTCGTCGGGGATATGCTCCACCGTATCGAGCAGAGCCACGACATCAAACTCATCATCGGCAAAGGGCAGCATATCGCCCATACTCTGGCAGGCAGTCAATCCACGCGCCTCGGCAACCCCCAATGGACGCGGATTGCTGTCCAACCCAATGACCGTGCCATATTGGGCGAGGTGATGTGCCATGTTGCCTGCACCGCTGCCCAAGTCGAGCAGTTTGCGTTGATAGGGTGCGGCTTTGGGTTGGGATGAGATACCCAGTTCGGCATCAAGATATTTGAGAATGGCACGGGTTCGTCCGGCGAACCATGCGTGGCGATCCTCTTCTAGTACAGTTAAGACTGGTGTTGACCCGACATTGTGATCGAGTTCCTGAATCGCGTCGCCGTATTCGTCCCACTCAGAACTGCCTTTGAACTCGTCGCTCACGCCAAGCGGATTGTGGAGCATCGTG
>JBCCFC010001512.1:0-2129 GCA_039029935.1 Chloroflexota bacterium | reverse complement strand
TCTACAGAAGTTATATTTAGGTGGTAATATAATAAATACTATACCAGATACTATTACTCAACTCAAAAGTTTAACCAAATTAGATTTGAGCTACAATGAGTTAAATAAGCTACCAGAAGCCTTATCTCAACTTCATAACTTAGTCGAACTTGATTTGACAGGGAATCAGTTACGATATCTACCCGAGTCCATTACACGTCTCAAAAATTTACGCCTACTATGGTTAAGCGGAAACCAATTAATCCATCCACCCCAAGAAATTGTCTGGGGAGGCATCGACGCCATCCGCAACTACTTCACTGAACAAAGTGCCAGCCAAGAAGACAACCTCTATGAAGCCAAACTACTCCTCGTCGGTGCAGGACGCGTCGGCAAAACTTCCCTCGCCAAATCACTCACCATCCCCGGCTATCAGCTAGAAGATGAGCAAAGCACCGAAGGCATTGACGTTCACACATGGATTATTCCCAAGGATGAGTTTGGCGACAACACTGACATTGAAAAGGACTTTCGCCTCAACATCTGGGACTTTGGCGGTCAGGAAATCTACCACGCTACCCATCAATTCTTTCTCACCAAACGCTCGGTCTATCTGTTGGTTACAGAGTCACGTCAAGAGGATCGCCACGAGGATTTCTACTATTGGTTCAACATCATCCGGCTGTTGGGCGACCGTAGCCCCATTCTTGTCGTCCTCAACAAATGTGACCAGCCGACCAAGGAATTGCCCATCGGCGAATACAAGGAGGTCTTTGACACGATTGTCCATCCTTATCCGGAGCGTATCAGTTGCCAGCCTAACTTTCGCGACACCATCGCAGCCCTCAAATCCGAGATTCGACGGATTCTTACCAACAAGGAGTTGCTGCCCCATGTGGGGACGCCACTGCCCAAGATATGGGTCGATATCCGTGAACGCTTGGCCGAGTTGCGCGGTCAAGGCAGCGATTACATGTCACGGGACGAGTATCTCGATCTCTGCGCCGAGTATGGTATGAATGAAGAACGTGCTGATTTTCTCAGCGACTTTTTGCATGACTTGGGCGTGATTCTCCACTTTCGGCGTGACATTGAGTTAAGTGATTTAGTTGTCCTCAACCCAGAGTGGGTGACAGATGGCGTGTATAAAGTGCTGGACAACGAGACGGTCAAATCACAGCAGGGCAAATTCTACGACCACGATTTGATGGACATCTGGAAAGAGGACAAATATCGTGAACGGCAACGTGAACTACTGGCACTGATGCGCAACCGCAAGTTTGACCTCTGTTATGATTTGCCAACAGGCGGCTATCTTGCGCCTCAGCTATTGCCAGTTGATAAAGTCGAGTACAGTTGGCGTAGTACGAAGAGCAACCTACGCTTTGAGTACCGCTACAAGTTTATGCCGAAGGGTATGTTGGCGCGCTTTATCGTCAAGAGCCATCATGACATTTATGAGCAAACGCACTGGCGTTATGGGGTTCTACTCGACTATGATGATACACGGGCACTTGTGCAGGAGCGTTATTTTGAAAACAAAATTACCATTGTCTTGGAAGGACCCGAACAGAAACGGTTTTTGGATATTATACGTCATACACTGGAAGAAATTCATGATGATTTTAACAATCTGGTCGTCGATGAAATGATTCCCTGCCACTGTGAGGAGTGTGTTGACAGCGATGAACCCCACTTTTTCAAGCATGAATCCTTGAAGCGGTGTCTTGAACGCAATCGACAGACATGGCCTTGTGAGAAAAGTATGCTAGAAGTCAATGTCTGGTCGTTACTCAACGATGCGCTTTATGGTAGTGGGTCTGGTTGGGGGCAATATAGTAGACTGGATAGTCACAGCCCAGCCAAACGGAGAAAGGCATTACGCGAAGTTCTCGCCGACTTATATACCGAAGAGCCAGGAATTCGTCGCATGGTTGCCGATACTGAACTGGATGCCATCAAGATTGCATGGGGGAGCCGTCCCGTAGACCTATGGCATTCAATTTTGGAGGAAGCCGAGCGTAGGGGTTGCCTGAGTGAGTTGCTGATTGTCGTGGGAGAGGACTATCCAAATCATCAACGTCTGCAAGAAGTTTGTCGCTTATTCTAACGCAGACACAGCTTTCATGCTGCTGTTTATTTGAACCGTT
>JBCCFC010001511.1:0-2159 GCA_039029935.1 Chloroflexota bacterium | reverse complement strand
TTACATAGAGCCTGGTGTCACGATTAGAAGTTGGGCCGAATTCGAGGTGCTAGTCGAGACGTCATTGCCTGTAGGGTAAAATTTAGCTGGCTATTTTTGGCATACGGAGTCCTCCATTATGATGCTCGCGATACAGTCTAGTTTGCGGATATGTTCAACCACTCTGTATAATCCACATCTGGATTCAAGCCAAGAAAAATAGATTAGGCTGCCAAACCTTTTTGGGTGGCAGGAACCTTTCATATAATCGTATGGAGAATGATTATGAATGAACAAAAAGTAGTAACAATGAGAACTGGCTTTGCCACCACAACGCGTGGCCTCAACCGCAACTCCCCGCCCTATCGCCTCTTTGAGAAAGCCAAACGATTGGGTACATGGAATGCCAGTGACATTGATTTTTCGCAGGATAGGGCCGATTGGCAGACGTTGAACGAGGAGGAACAGCAATGGTTGGTGGGGCATATGTCAGCGTTTATTGCGGGCGAGGAGGCCGTCACGCTGGATATCCTGCCTTTGATCCGAACGATTGCTAAAGAGGGACGCGTCGAAGAGGAGATGTTTCTTACAACGTTTCTCTTTGAAGAGGCCAAACATGTCGATTTCTTCTGGCAGTTTTTGGAGCAAGTGGTGATGCGAGATGGCAACTTTCCTGTTGACAGCCTCGCCGCACATCACGGTGATAATTACCACTACATCTTTTATCGCGCCCTGCCGGAAGCACTACAAGCGCTGGAAACGGACACATCGCCCGCAGCGCAAGTGCGTGCCTCCGTCATCTACAACATGATTATCGAGGGCGTCATGGCAGAGTCAGGCTATGCTCGATGGTTCCATGCCTTGCGTGGCAAAAATATCATGCCTGGGTTACAACAAGGACTTGAACTCATCAAGCGTGATGAATCTCGTCACATTGCCTATGGCTTTTTCCTGCTATCGCGGCTGATTGCCGCAGATGATTCGCTCTGGGATGTGGCCGAGGCGACCTTTGCGGAAATGAAACCCTATGTGGCTTCCGACGAAGAGCCAGTGCCTGAAGGTCCGCAAGTGTTTGACCTGCACAATGTCTCACCCACATTCCTTCAACGCTCGCTTTATGAGAAACGGCTGGACCGTCTGCGTCGTGCGCGTGGAGCCTCGATGAAGAGTATTTATGAACAGACAAATCGCGTCATTGATCAGGGTGAGGATGGCGAATAGGAACGCGTGAGATGGGTAGCCGTTAAACAAACCCATGATAGACATGCGAAAGGGCTGATTCTTCCATTGAGGAGAGCCAGCCCTCTAATGTCACAGGGCAACCTGCCACGTGCGCAACACTTTCGGTCCTGTTGTGCTTGTGGGGCGACATGCCAGATGCTGCGGTGCGCGCCAACCTGCGCAAGGCTTTGGTCACCCTACGCAAAGAAATCGGGTCAGCGTTAACCTTTGATAGACGCTATGTCGCTCTTAACACTGAGACGAGTACCACTGTTGATGTGTCGGCATTTCGCAGATTGATGGAAAGCGGGTTGCAGCACAAACGCTACGACGAAATCGCATCTGCACTGACGCTTTATCGGGGCGAATTCCTCCCAGGCTTTCATGTACGCAATGGGCAAGATTTTGAACGATGGGTGTGGGCAGAGCAGGAGCAACTACGACAGTTCACCATTGATGGGTTGCATGTGCTGATCGACCGTGAACTTGAAACATCAACGTTTGAGGATACCATCCATCATGCCCAGCATCTACTCTCGATTGAATCTTGGACAGCATGGCGTTCAGCTACTCAATATCTCATCAACGGCTCTCCTCGCCGAACGCGCCGCTGCGTGAACACTACTCCAATCATTCCCATCCGTATACGCATCACCCGCAAAAAAGAGTCGATCATCAACGCTTTCACCCAGCCTTCGCACAACTCTCCAATCCTCCTCGTCAATGACGTAAGCACCTTTCGCATACGGCTCTGCATTCCAATTCTGGAAGATGTGCTTCACATAAGGCTAATCCACAAAATAAATTACCCACAAGCTCGCGGAGTTAGGCGGGGTACCCTCTGGGTCCTACTGCCAGCTCTCCCGTGTGCAACCCGCAATAGAGATTACAAGCAGTAGAAATTAGTCTGACCAATTTTCTCGTTTTGGTCCGCTTGCGTGTGAGAAGGTTGCTCCTCG
>JBCCFC010001510.1:0-2166 GCA_039029935.1 Chloroflexota bacterium | reverse complement strand
GTTTATATCAAATGGAATCGATATAGGCTGAATAGAGGTTGGAGGTAGTTAATCATCACTTGCAACTGGATTACAAATGAGCTTTACAATATTTTTTTGTGCGGCTGTCTCATGGTCTGCTGGAATATAGCAAACCTAACCACCACACTCGGCCATCACAACTGCTACCGCCGCCACCGCCGCCGTCTCCGCACGCAAAATGCGCGGCCCTAACGTCACAATCTCCCACCCTTCCGAATATGCAAGACTTGCTTCATCTTCGCTGATGCCACCCTCTGGTCCAATGAGCAGCGAAATAGAAGACAGATGATGGGCAGTGAGAAATCTTCGTGTAGCCATAGTAAGGCTTTCTGAATCTCTATCGGATACCTCCCAAGGCAAGAAATGTATCCCTTCGTTTGTTTGACGAACTGCTTCACCCCATTCAATCGGCTCCTCCAGCATAGGCAAACAACCGCGCCCACACTGCTCCGCTGCCTCACGAATGATAGCTTGCCAACGATCATACTTGCGCAACAGGGCCGATGCCGGACGTGTGATGCTGCGCTGGCTGATGACGGGAACAAAGCGACTGACACCTAGTTCCGTGCCTTTTTGTAGTACCCACTCAAATTTATCTGCCTTTAGGCTACATTGATAGAGTGTTAGATGGACACGTGGTTCTGTGTCCAGTAGCTGTTTATCCAACACATGCCCCTGACCATTACGCTTGGACAAGGCTGTGATAGAAACGGTGTACATATAGTTGGTGTTGTCCAGCAGTTGAATTTGATTACCGGGCTTTTGGCGCAGCACTGTATGAAGCTGATGGGCAAGTGGCGCAAGGTCAACCGACTCACCAACATGAATAGGTGTGTTTAGTAGAAAAAAGCGGTTCATAGTCGTCTTTTTGTGTTCTTTGGGTCAGTTGTTCAGTAAGTTAGTAGGTCAGTAAGTTAGTACCGACACACCGAATACCGACCTACCTACCCACCGAATCCCGATCACCCCGCCGCATACCCCATCAACAGCGGCTCTCCCCAAACAGCCCAATTCCAGCGGTTATCCCCCAAGCTGTCGGTCATAAACTGGATGATCACTTCTTGACCCCCCAAACTGGGCAGGTCCACCCAAAAGCGTTCCCACTCATTGTTGTTCTTGGTCGTACTCCACACCCGCATCCCATTGACAAAGAGGCGAAACGCGCACATATTCTCCTCACTCATAATGGCCCCATCGCGAATGCCCACGGCAAAGCGCATCCGCAATGTCTCTACTTCGCTTGGCACATGCACCTGATATTCACAGACCGCACTGCCGACCACGGGTGGATGCTCCCACAGAGCCATCTGTTGCACCATGCCACACGTTGCAACGCCGACCTTGATTTCCATCAAATCAGGTTCGCGCGTCGAAATTTGTCTCGCATTGGCAAACTCTTCAATATAGTCAAATTGCCAAATCAATGTCTGTTGGCTGGCTGGCTGTGACTCTTCATCGAGCAGGCTATGCCAAAATTCCTCTTGCCATTTGAGATAACTGATATATTGTGATAGCTGTGTCAACGAATTCTCGCTAAGGTCGTCGATACGACGGATGATGGCGTCCAACGTTTCCTGACGAGTGTCGATTGTGTTCAAATGATTTCTATCCTTTTTTATTACCCAACGAGAAAATCCATTGCAATTGAAGACGTGCGCAACAGCATACCCCATAAAAATGCACAGGATGCAAACATGGCAAGACTTTTGATATTTTCGTCTTCAATTTTGCCAAAATAAGCTTGCGATGCTGGAATTGTGAGTGCTGCCGCTATTGCATAGAGTACGTGCAAGCCTGGGCGTGGGAGTGCTACCATAAATCCCTGTAAATAGAGCAATACGCCCACAATCACTTCCCCAATAATCACCAACTCGGCAATAAACGCCGCCCCATACCATTGCCCATCCAACGGTTGACGGCGAAAGCGAAGATATAACGCCCACAGTGCAATCACCGCCACAAACAGCACCGCCGCATTTGCCAACCCGTTATGTATTATCTGTAAAGACATCTTTATTGAACAAAACTCTTCAACTCTTCAACTCTTCAACTTTAACAATGAAAGGTTTTGTTCAATAAAGATGTCTTTACAGATAATACATAACGGGTTGGCAAATGCGGCGGTGCTGTTTGTGGCGGTGATTG
>JBCCFC010001509.1:0-2169 GCA_039029935.1 Chloroflexota bacterium | reverse complement strand
TTCGGTAGGTCGGTATTCGGTAGGTCAGTATTCGGTAACTGAATACTGACACACTGATTACTGACACACTGATTACTGGCACACTGATTACTGGCACACTGATTACCACTTAGGTTCACATACTATTTTTAATTTATATTATATGGGTAATAACTACCCACTGTTTTACATTTATTCTCTCTTACTTTATCAGGTTTAAGTTAGCAAAATGTTAGTGGTCTGTTAGAAATATGATAGACTGTAAACAATAGGCAGGTTGCCTACTATTTATTACTACTATGTATTAATTGAGTTGAAAGAGTATACACAAAAATGGAACCATCAATAACACAATCACTACAGGCAGTCCTATGGGATTTAGACGGTACAATTGCGGACACGACCCAACTTCACTTTGAGTCGTGGCGTGATTCCTTGCTCAAATGGGGCATTGACTATTCGTATGATGAATTTCTGGCTGGCTTTGGTCGCAATAGCATAGAACTGTTGCGCGTCATGTTGGCCGATCATCGTAATCAGGCGCAGCTCAATGACACGGAGTTTGCAGCGTTAATCGTCGAGGAGGCGTGGCGCAAAGAAGCACTTTACCGCGAGATGCTGTTGGACAGCGAATTGCCCATGTTGCCCGGTGTCGAGGACTGGCTAAACGAGTTCAAAGCAAGAGGCATTCGTCAAGTCATCAGCTCATCTGGCCCAATGGCGAACACCGCATCGGTCATGGTGAAACTGGGCATAGCCGACTACTTCCTCGCACTGATGACAGGAGCTACACTGCCTCACGGCAAACCACACCCAATGCTCTTTCTGCACTCAGCCAGAGCTGTGGGCTGCACCCCTGCCAATGCACTCGTCATCGGCGACACGCTCCACGACATCGAAGGGGCACGTAGAGGGGGCATGGTCAGCATCGCTGTAGGTGACTTGGCGCATAGTAATCAGCTAGCAACAGCATTAACACATACCCAAGGGCCAGCCTGCATTGAGGTAAGGGGGATGCCCCAGTTGACGTGGGCAGAGATTGAACGGGCTTTTCAACCATAGACAGCGTGAATTATGAACACATCATCTGAAAAATATGCAACCACTATCCAGATTAGCTTCCTCATTTTATTATCAGGCACTATTCTCTTTTTAATGGTCTATGGCAAATCCATCCTCGTGCCCATCGTCATCGCCTTTTTCATCTGGTTTCTCATCAACGATATAACGCGCCTGATTCAAGGCGTCACTATTGGTGGGCGGCAACTCTCCAACCGACTGTCAATGTTCTTGGCAATTTCCCTTTTGGCGTTTTTAATCATTCAACTGGGTGGGCTGCTCTTTGCCACTGCTGCGGATTTTGTCGCTCAAGCAGGGTTGTATCAAGCAAACATCACCAAGCTCTTTGCCAATATACCGCCTGTGATCAGAAATTTGGTTCCCCGCCTTGGACAAGAGGGGTTCTCGACCAATGCGGATCAACTCTTTTCATTGATCTTTGAAAACTTTTCGTCCTATATCTCAACACTCATTACCAACATCATCTCAATCCTCAGCCAAGTCGTCATTATCCTCATCTACGTCATCTTTTTGCTCTTGGAACAAAACACCTTTATTACCAAGATCCGTAATATGTTCCCAAGCGATGGTCAACACGCGCGTGTACAAAGTGTCCTCAATTCTGTCAGAACCCAGACACAGCGCTATATTTCGCTGAAAACAGCTGTCAGCTTAATCACGGCTTTACCATCCTATCTAGTGATGATTGTCTTTGATGTCAACTATGCGCTGGTGTGGGCGGTACTCATCTTTCTGTTAAACTTTATCCCCTATATTGGCTCATTAATCGCCGTGGTATTCCCAATCTTTATCTGTCTACTACAAACAGGTGAATGGGGCATCGGGCTGGCTTTATTGGTTTCTCTGACAGTCATTCAATCCGTCGTTGGCTATCTCATCGAACCGATGCTGATGGGTCGCTCGCTCGATATCAGTCCCTTTGTGGTCTTGGTTTCCCTATCCATCTTTGGCGCAATCTGGGGCATTACAGGCATGTTCCTTAGCGTCCCGATTATGATTATTCTGAGTATTATTTTTTATCACTTTGAATCCACAAGAGGCATATCCATTCTGCTATCCGAAGATGGACTCTTGCATGAGGAAAAAAGTTGAAGGGTTGAAAGGTTGAAG
>JBCCFC010001508.1:0-2177 GCA_039029935.1 Chloroflexota bacterium | reverse complement strand
GTTATAATATCTCTGATTGTTTGGCTCTGCTCTTGGTTTGTTTATTTAAACTACCTCACTCAGATTGTTTATCTGTGACGATTGTTGACTACCTTCTATACTTGCCTTTTGTACTTGCATAGGAAAGTGAAAATCAGTATCACAGATTGGTTATCTGTGACGCAGGTAGCCAACCTGCGATACTGTCCTTTGCCCTCAACTTAGTTCTTGCAATGATGACTTGCACGATTTGACATTCATCAAAAAAATTGGTATGCTTTCCTTCGTTGAAAATTTAATATAAGTTGCGTCTTTCAACTGGCGAAAAAGAATAGGGACTGCCTATTCACAATGTGGCGTTTACCACAAGGAAGAAAGACATTATTTCCATCCACCACCTCCAACTATGTAGATTGGTCGCACGCCTGGGCAGCTAGACAACAAACTGTTTGTTGTTTAGCTGCCCTTTTTGTTTTTGTCAAAGGAGTAGATATAGGATGTCAATCAATCAATCAACACGACGGGCATTACTTTCCGTTGCGGACAAAACTGGGCTAGTCGAGTTTGCCCAACAACTGCACAAGGCAGGTATTGCATTAATTGCCAGCGGTGGCACGGCGCGCATGATAGGCGATGCTGGGCTACCCGTTGCCGCTGTCGAAGACCTGACTGGTTTTCCAGAAATTCTAGGGGGGCGTGTCAAAACGCTGCACCCGGCTGTGCATGGTGGTATTTTGGCCCGCCGCACACAAGCACACCTCGATGAACTGTCTGCCCACAATCTTGCACCCATTGATATTGTGGTTGTGAATCTCTATCCCTTTGAGCAGACGATTGCCAACCCTGATGTTACGCTAGCCGAGGCAATTGAACAGATTGATATCGGTGGTGTGGCATTGTTACGTGCCGCTGCCAAGAACAACGAATCGGTGACAGTGGTCTGTGATCCGGCTGATTATACGGTCATCGCCACGACGCTGACCAGCGAATCTGGGCGTACAGCAGAACAACGACTCCAACTTGCGCTCAAAGCATTTCGCCATACAGCGGCCTATGACACGGTGATCTCTGGCTATTTGGAGAACTATCTCAATGCACAGAAGGCTTCAGCCCCAGAGACACAACCGGAGTCCCTGCCTACAGAGATTCGGTTGGACCTACAGCAAATTCAGTTAAACCGCTATGGTGAGAACCCACATCAGCAAGGTGGGCTATATGGCTATCGCACCGCGGACAACACCACTGCTGAACCATTTGTCCAACTGCATGGCAAAGAGATGAGCTATAACAACTGGCTGGACCTGGATGGTGGTTGGCGTTCGGCACAAGATTTCTCCAAACCGACGGTATCCATTATCAAGCATGGCAACCCTTGTGGTTTGGCGAGTGCAGACACCTTGGCTGAGGCGTACGAGAAGGCACTGGCGTCAGACCCTGTGAGCGCATTTGGTAGCATCGTGTCTGTCAACCGCCCACTGAACATCGAAATGGCAGATCGCCTTGCCAAGCTGTTTGTCGAGGTGGTGGCCGCCCCAGCCTATGATGAAGATGCGTTGGCGAGATTACGTAAGAAGAAAAATATCCGTATCCTACAGGCGACGAACAGCGAGGAGATCAGTACTCAATCCCTCAGCATCCGCAGCATTTATGGGGGGGTGCTGGTGCAAACATTGGATGAGAGCCAAGCGGATATGGATGTGTCTACATGGCAATTTGTCAGCAAAAAACAACCCACGTCTGAACAGATCGCAGACCTTGCCTTTGCATGGCGGGTTGCACGGCATGTCAAAAGCAATGCCATTGTGTTTGTTCAGGATGAGGCCACTGTTGGTGTTGGTGCAGGCCAGATGAGTCGTGTTGATTCTGTTATGTTGGCTGGTCACAAAGCGGGTCAGCGGTCACAGGGCGCGGTCATGGCATCAGATGCCTTCTTCCCCTTTGCTGATGGGATTGAAGCCGCTGCCCAACATGGCATTGTCGCCGTTGTCCAGCCCGGTGGCTCGGTGCGTGATGATGAAGTGATTGCTGCTGTGGATCAACTTGGATTGGTGATGGCCTTTACAGGCACACGCCACTTTAAACACTAAAAGAGCCTGTCAGCTACTCAGCCGTCAGCACTTCAGCACTTCAGCACACTGGCTGACAAGCTGATTTTGTGCTTTCCTATTCAATAAAATAAAAAAGTAGGGGTGCAGGGG
>JBCCFC010001507.1:0-2192 GCA_039029935.1 Chloroflexota bacterium | reverse complement strand
TTCCAACAGTTGAGGTTCGAGTCCTTGTTCCCCAGCCATAATGAAAAGGGTGAAAATTCTTGTATAAGAATTTTCACCCTTTTTTTTGGAATTCCCCCAAATGTACGCTATATAATTCGACGAACTAATTTGAGCCTGATGATTGTTACGATATAATCAAAATACGGTATTGTAACTATGAATTGAACACATGAATTGAACACATGCATTCAACACGGCGATTGCAAGCAGGTAAACACAAATCAGGTATGTCAAACACATCAATGACACAATCCAATCCACCCACAACAGAACCCCATGCAGCAGCAACCACAGACACAGGTCCCAATCAAGTACAAACAGAGAATCATCGGCCAAAACGATGGCAGATACATCTCCCCGCGCCTGAAGACTTTCTTTCATCCAGTGGCGAACATCCACTGCTTCTTCAAGTTCTCTACAATCGAGGGGTTCGTACCGCCGATGAAATCCGGACATTTCTCTCGGCTCGCTATGCGGTCAATGAAAATCCATTTAAACTAAAAGATATGTTGCCCGCTGTGGAGCGTCTTGTCTCTGCCATTCAGCACGGCGAGATCATCTGTGTCTATGGTGATTTTGACGCTGACGGTGTATCATCCACCGCGCTGTTGGTGAGTGCATTACAGGCGGCTGGTGGCAAAGTCGGCCCTTATATTCCTGACCGTGTGGATGAGGGCTATGGTCTCAACCGCGAGGCCATCGGTCGGGTTGCGCAAAAGGCGCGGGTCATGGTGACGGTGGATTGTGGCATTCGCAGCATCGACGAGGTGGCCTATGCACGCCAAATTGACCTCGACGTGATTGTCACCGACCACCACTCTGTTGGGACAGATCTTCCACCAGCGTTGGCTGTCATCAATCCACGACGTATCGACTGCCAAAGCAACTTCAAATCACTGGCTGGCGTGGGTGTGGCCTATCGACTGGCGCAGGGTGTACTACGAACGGTGGCGCAACAGCCTTGGGGCGTAATCAACGAAGAGCAGGCCGCAGAGATCGAACTAACCTTACTCGATTTTGTGGCGATTGGAACGGTTGCCGATGTCATGCCGTTGTTGGGACAGAACCGCACGTTGGTTCAACGAGGCTTACGTCAGCTCAACAAAACGGAACGGCCAGGGTTGCGTGAACTGATGGCTGTCTCTGATTTGCGCCCAGGCGGGGTGGATGCAATGGCGATTGGATTTCGGTTGGGGCCACGCATCAACGCAGCGGGACGGCTGGGCAATGCGCATTTGGCCTACCAACTGTTACGCACCAATGACAAAACACAGGGCTACAGCTTGGCCTGCGAGCTGGAGGCACTGAACAAAAAACGACGCACATTGACCGATGTTGCCCAGACCGAAGCGCAAAAACAGTTGGCAGATAAAGAACAATCGGGGCAAGCACAGGGCAGTGCTATCAAAATTGTGCAAAGTCCCAACATTCAGTCCGGCATTGTCGGTCTGGTGGCTGGGCGACTCACCGAGCATTACTACCGACCAGCGGTTGTCATCGAGCTAGGCGAAAGCGAAAGTCGAGGCAGTGCGCGCAGCATACCGGAGTTTGATATTAGCAAAGGGCTGGATGATGTTAGCGAACTGTTGATTCGACATGGCGGTCATAGCCGTGCGGCTGGGTTCACTGTGGCAACCGAGCGACTGTCAGACTTCACCGCTGCACTGGAAGAAGTTGCACACAGCCATCTACAACAATACGATACACTGCAACCGACGCTCATGATTGATGCCGAAATTCCGCTCGACCAAGCGAACTGGGCACTACAAAATCAGTTTACGCGGCTAGAGCCAACGGGCAGCGAAAATTCTGCTCCGCTGCTGCTATGTCGCAACTGCCGTGTACGCCAAGTCCGCACCGTTGGGCAAGGCAAGCACCTCAAGTTAATTTTGGATGCCGATCAGGGTAGCCCCGTGCTTGATGCCATCGCCTTCCGCATGGGTGAATGGCAAAGTATCCTGAGCGAGCATGATCGCGTCGATGTCGTCTTTCACCTGGAGTCCAACGAGTGGCAAGGACGCAAGCGTTTGCAAATGAATATTCAGGATATGCGGAAAGTTTATTAATCAATGAAAAATTAACCGCGGAAGGTGACAGGGAGATAGGGAGACTGGGAGACTGGGAGAAGAAGTACACATTCACTCGTCACTATTCACTATTCACTATCAACT
>JBCCFC010001506.1:0-2256 GCA_039029935.1 Chloroflexota bacterium | reverse complement strand
AGTTGAAGAGTTGAAGAGTTGAAGAGTTGAAGAGTTGATTGTTCACTAATCACTAATCACTAATCACTAATCACTCTTTCTTCCTCATCACCGCATATCGACTCAAATTATCCGTTCGTCCATCTGAGCGAAATTCTTCTACGATATTCAAGTTGGCCTGGTCCGTCAATTGAACCAACTCATCGTGGCTGATTTGATGGGCATAGCGTACCGCATACACACCCTGTGTCCATGGCACCAAGCCATCGCCTGGCTCCACATCGGCTTCACTCAGCCCGATTTCCTGCCAGTCAACCATCTTCTTGACCAGCTTGGGGCTGTCAAAAAATTGCCAGCAAGAAATCATCAACAGCCCATTGGGTTTGAGCAATGAGCCAAGCTCACGGAAAATGGCGGCGCGCATCTGATACCCTGGCATGTGATGAAGCGTTGCCAAACAGGTCACGATATCAAAGGCAGGGTGGACACGGCCTACAGTCTCTGACCATCCCGATTTGCCCAAGTTGATCTGGCGAAAGGTTCCCTGCACATGGCTCAGGTAATCCATATTGCTCGCCCCATAATCCATCAAGGGTTGATTGGCATCTGCACCCACATAATGACAGATCACATCGGATGCTTTTGGTTTTCTGGCATTATATTCTCCCATCGCTCGCTGATCATCGGGTTCGGTGATGCTATACACGCCATTGCCGCGTTCCCCTTTGAGTACACCCTCTTCATAACGCTCATCCAACACCTGGTCGATGACATGGGCAAAGCGGCCATTGCCACAACCGATGTCTGCTAGATGAAAACTTGAAGAAAATTCGGGAAAATAGTTTAATAGTCGAAAGAGACCCGGCGCCAACCCTTTACGCGTAAAGTGAAAAGGTTCGGCGACCGTCTCGTAGAATGTGCGATTGAGTTGTAACAATCGTTCTTGTATGTCTGGATGCATTGTTTATCCGTAAATTTGGCTCATATTCAGTAAATGTGCAAACACAATAATTTACCAAAGGCGACATCATTGGCTTGCACATTTTTTGATATGAGCGGTAAATTTTTTTAAAATTATGAAACGTATACTATCAAAAAATGAAATTCCTGCTGATGTACTCGAAAAAAGCGAAAGTTGGCAGCAGAAACGCCTGGGCTTTGACCCTGCACAACACAGTGTACCTGTGTACTCGATTTTCCAAGAGATTTTGCGCATCCCCGAAGAAGAATGGAACGAGCAAAATAGCTTGCGCCCCATCTTAACCCGCTTTCCCAAAGATGGCAAGGGGCTGTATGCCAAGGCCGATCTCATTGCGGGTTATCGGCACTTGGTGGCCGAAGGTGACATGGACCCCGACCCGCTACTCATGAGGCGCATCCGCATGAAGCCCACACGCACGGCCAGCGGTGTTGCGCCTGTCACTGTCTTAACCGCACCCGCAGGCTGCCCCGGCAAGTGCATCTTCTGCCCCGACGATTGGCGGATGCCCAAAAGCTACATCTATGACGAGCCTGGCTGTCAACGCGCCGAGCGCGATGGCTTTGACCCCTTCCGTCAAACACTAGGACGCATTGAGGCGTTTGAGGGGATTGGACACGACGCCAGCAAAGTGGAATTGCTGATTTTGGGTGGGACATGGAGTGCCTATAGCAAAGATTACCGCGAATGGTTTATCACGCGTTGTTTTGATGCCATGAACGCGGCCAGCATCACCAGCACGATGCGTGTACGTGCGGGGCAAGCGGGCATAGATGAGCAGACATTTGAACCCGCGGCTTCGCTTGATGATGCCCAGCAGACGAACATCACCAATAGCCATCGTAACGTTGGCTTGGTGGTTGAAACGCGCCCCGATTGGGTAACGCCAGAGGAGATTCGTCATCTGCGCAAGTTGGGTGTCACCAAAGTGCAGATTGGTGTGCAGAGTTTGGATGATGAGATTTTGTCGCTGAACAAACGCGGTCACGATGTGGCTTCGGTGCGTCATGCTTTGGGACTATTGCGCACGGCTGGCTTTAAGCTGCATCTCCACTGGATGCCCAATCTCTTTGGTGCGACCCCAGAGAAGGACCGTGAAGACTTTGCGCGCTTTTTTAATGACCCCGCCATCTGTCCCGATGAACTCAAAATCTATCCCTGTTCGCTGATTGCCGACACACCGCTCTATGATTTTTGGCAAGAGGGCAACTATACACCCTACACCGAAGAGGAGTTGGTCAATTTACTGGCCGATATCAAGCCCACCATTCCACCCTATACGCGTGTCAATCGCCTTT
>JBCCFC010001505.1:0-2273 GCA_039029935.1 Chloroflexota bacterium | reverse complement strand
TCCAAATGAGACTATTGCTTATCCCTCTTTCTAATTTGTTTTTTATTTTACACCTTCGCCAATGGGCGAGGGATTTTGGCTTTATCCAAAGTCCAATATAGAGGTCGAGCGACGTAAGATTAGAGAGATTGCCAATTTCTGTGGGGATGCTGCTCAACTGGTTGGAAGAGAGGGCAAGATTCGTCAAACCGTCCAAATCACCAATGGTAGCGGGCAATGCACCTGTGAGGTTGTTGCCATTAGGAGAGTTATCAAGGATCAGTTCAATCACTCGACCACCACCGCACATCACACCATACCAACTACAGGGCGTCGTCGTCTGCAACCAATCCGTGCTGACCGTCCAGTCCGGTCCCCCCGTGCCATTATAAATCGCCACCAATGCCTCACACTCAATCTGTGGAATTTCGCTCACCGCGCTACAGTCAAACGCAGTCTGGGTTGAGTTGCGCTGCGCAGGGTTGAGCTGTGCTTGAGCAGTCCCTACAGGGTTGATGGGTGGTGCGCTGCTCCACGCAGTACCGCTCCACAGAAGGCCGATGAGGGTGAGGATGAGTACGCGCGGGATGATACGCATGGCTGTGTTGATGGATTGTGTCGTCATGGTGATTGGCTCCTTGTTCGATGACGGTTGAAGGCATGGCGCGGATGTTGGGACGTGCGGACGACACATCCAACTCATCTTTTAACAACTGGTCCACTGTGACACCAAAATAATTTGCCAAGGCTAACAGCCGCTTACCTGTCGCATCACTTGAAAACGGTGCAGGGGCAGACATTCTTGTCGAGATCCGCATCTTGGCAAACGTGAAAGTATACAATCCTATGGTCTATTTGATCGCCATTCCTTAATCATTACTTGATTTTGACTGCAAGAGTGCCTGTAACCGCGCAATTTCAGCCTCGAGCTGCTGTTTTTCTTGTATCCGTTGTTCCTCAGCTTGTCTAGCACGAGCTTCTGCTTCGTTGGTACGCACTTCTGCCTCGTTGGCACGCACTTCTGCCTCGTTGGTACGCACTTCTGCCGCCTTTTTTCTCTCCGGTGGTGTTAATAGACGTTCTCCCGTTGAAATGTCATAAATATGCACATCATTACGTTCAATAGGCACAAAGCGCAGACCCATTCCCTTGAATGTGACACCACCATTTTCATCCGGTGCGATCTGTTGGTAGTAGGGATTCTCTGGCTCAAGTGAATACCCCAGAAGACGCCAGTCGTCCTCAGGTGGTGTTTGCGTGTCAACAATCAGATACTCTTTGACACCAGCTGCAGCAAACTTGATCCGTTTTTCATTCAGGTCTGCATCTCGGGTTGTGTGAGATGTGATCTCAATCACAAATGTTGGCAATGGACCGTCACGACCCACACGATAGGAGCGGTATGTTTCTGCGGGCATCTGTGTATTTGGAATGACCGTGATATCTGGTGAAATGGGAGAGATACCGGGATAATCCCAATAAATCAAGACATCATTTAAAACGAGCCATTCATGATCGTCTATGGCATCACAATAGTCCGTGATCATCTCTTTCAGCCAGTGACTCCAATGATCATGTCTAAAGTTTTGTGCCACGAAGACTACTCCTATGTCTGCTTCTGTCGGATATAAAATATCGAGTAAGGTTAAGGGCCAGCGAATGACGGTATTTGTCTTTTTCTCATAGATTTCACGCCAACCGACATCCATTGGGAATGTCGGTAAATGCGCACGGTTGCCATAGGCTTTTGTTCGTATTTCATACTTGATGCCAGAAAACAATTCCTGGTGGCTAAATTGGTGAGCGATATTTCCATTAGCATACCCATTGTTGGATGTATTTTCTGCCAATACCCAATTCTTACTTGCAGGTTGTGTCATTACATCTGTCATAAATCCTCCGTTGCTTAAAAAATTATGAGGTGTAACCATGTACCTAAAGCCGAGCAAGAATACGACAACGGGACCCAAAAGATACACCGTTTGGGGGTGGATTTTTGTCTCCGTGTGGGAGAAAAATCTGTTTCTTGCCTCAATCTTTGTTCATTTTTATGCGCATCATACACCAGCGCAGATCATTTGTAAAGTAGAATTGGGGTGTCCTCTGGGTCCCTGGCAGCCTTTATTCAATATTTGGGTTAAATTTTTCCTTATACAGATACCCACCTTCAATCAGTTTCCGAAATGTAAATGTGCTTGGCTGTATCGGTTTTGCCATCCTGCCCCCTATTACTACAAATTCATGCTGTCTAATACGTTCCTTTGTTCTTACTGTGGTACAATGAACAAATGAAC
>JBCCFC010001504.1:0-2284 GCA_039029935.1 Chloroflexota bacterium | reverse complement strand
TTGGACCTCACATGAACTTTTTTATTTCAAAGTCCCGCCTCCACCTTGGATACCCTCAGAACAAAAAAAGACCTTCAAATAAAACTTAATTGACTTTATTTAATACCCTCTTGCACTCCCCTTTTAAGTGCGGTCCTACCTGAATATTCAGCATCGCCCTCTTTTTTATACCACACAAGGAGGAAATCATTGAAAACCCAGTACTCAATCTATCTACAGTTTATCATGGGATGCAGTGAATGCACCAGTATTCTGTTGGGTTGGCATTCGTCGTTTGATGGAATCTCGATACATTTACATCTCAAAAAATTAATCGTCAAAAACACGATCCTTTTTCCGTCTTCATGACTCTAAACCTATAGACAACATTTTCAATGACGCTTGCGTATATATAGCATACGCAAGCGTCTATCAATCAGGAGACAAAAACATGAATGCAGTTCGAGTTCAATACACAATCAAAGAAGAATATGTGGAAACCAACAAGGCCAACATTCAGCTTGGGATGTATTTTAGGTAAACTACATTTCAAAGGCTATCCAACCAATCTTACTTGACACGCCGATCTGCCTATGCTACCCTCTAGCGCAATGACAATCGGGTTTAAGCATGGAATAAAACGGTTCATTCGCTTATGACGCAAGCACAACAATCAACAACAAAATCATCATCACGCCCTTCCTCACGCCTCAGCGGATTTTACAAAAAATCAGTGGATGAGCGAGTCGAGTTAGTCTCGATGTGGGCAGACCTATCTGCCGATGAACAGGCTGTTTTGGCTGAAGGGTTAGCCGTCAGCCAGGCCGACAAGATGGTTGAAAATGTGGTTGGGCGTTTTAGCCTGCCGCTGGGTATCGGTGTCAACTTTCTGGTCAATGACAAAGACTATTTGATTCCGATGGTGGTGGAAGAGCCGTCGGTTGTGGCTGCGGTCAGCTATGCAGCGCGGTTGATTCGCACAGGAGGTGGTTTTACAACAGGCAGCACGGAACCCGTAATGATTGCGCAGGTGCAGCTGCTTGATGTACCTGACATGACAAAGGCCACTGAGCAGATTCTTGCGCGGAAAGCCGATTTGCTGACACTTGCCAATACCAGCCCCAGCATCACCGCACGTGGGGGTGGTCCGCTGGACATTCAGGTGCGTACTTTGCCCGATACACCGACGGGACCTATGCTCATCGCCCATCTGCTCTTTGACACACGTGATGCGATGGGCGCCAATGCCATCAATACTGCTGCTGAACAGATTGCACCCTCGCTCGAACAATTAAGTGGTGGACGCGCCCTGCTGCGTATTCTCAGCAACCTGACCGACCAACGACGTGCGTGGGCGGAGGTGACAATTCCTGCCGATGCCTTTACGACAAAGAACAGTTCGGGTGTGGATGTTATCCAAGCCATTGCTCACGCCAACGCGTTTGCCGTTGCTGATCCCTATCGTGCAACCACCCACAACAAGGGCATTCTCAATGGTATTGATGCGGTTGCACTAGCGACAGGGAACGATTGGCGCGCCATCGAAGCGGGCGCACATGCGTATGCTGCGCGAGATGGACAGTATCGTGCGCTAACCGATTGGCATGTTGTGGAGCAGGCTATAGGGGATGAGACCCAACCTGCCTTGTATGGCCGCTTAGAAATGCCATTAGCGGTAGGCATCGTCGGTGGGGCGACCCGTGTTCACCCAACTGCCCAAGTTGCCCTCAAAATTCTCGGTATTGAGACAGCGCGTGAATTGAGCGAAGTGATGGTTGCAACGGGGCTGGCGCAGAACTTGGCCGCCATCCGTGCATTGGCAACTGAGGGCATCCAGCGTGGACACATGAGCCTTCATGCACGCCAAGTCGCAGTGGCAGCGGGTGCAACCGAGGCCGATGTAGATCGGATTGCCACACAGTTGGTGCAAGAGGGTGCAATTCGTGTGGAGCGGGCCAAAGAAATCCTTGGTAATTAGCCGTTGTTGTGTCTACCTTGTTAATCCCAGAAGAGAAAGTAAATGAGCCGAGAAGTGAATAAAGAACAGAACGTATCTATTGGGGATTCAAAAGATTTTTGGGTATTCTTTGCTATCACATTTTTTAATGTCACCCTGATGAATATTGTCTATCAGAAAGGTCCTCTGTTGTGCTATGTTCCTATGTATACATCCGTAGGAATTTTGGCACTTTATCATGCACGTACACAGCAGCCCATTCAAAACAAAAAACACCGTAAGATTTTTTGGCTTTGTGCGATTGGGATTTGTCTGCTCATATACATCGGTGAGTATATTATGCATAAG
>JBCCFC010001503.1:0-2291 GCA_039029935.1 Chloroflexota bacterium | reverse complement strand
TAATATAACAACCAAATTCAAAGAGTCGGTCATTCGTGACATGACACGGGTCGCCATGCGTCACAATGCGGTTAATATGGGGCAAGGATTTCCAGACTTTGCGCCACCACAGGCTGTGCTGGATGCGGCTGTAAACGCCATCCAAGGTGGCATCAATCAGTATACAGTGACGTGGGGCTATCCACCACTACGCGAAAAAATTGCTGAGGTCTACAGCCCACAACTAGGCTGGGACATTGATCCCAATGTGAATGTCACTGTCACCTGTGGTGTCACTGAAGCGATTGTCGCGGCACAAATTGGTATTTTAGACCCTGGCGATGAAATCATTATTGTAGAACCAGCGCATGAAAACTTCTATCCAGCGGCATTGATGGCGGGTGCAACACCTGTGCCTTTCCCTCTGTTGCCGCCAGCATTTGAACTTGACTATGAACGGCTGTCAAGCTATGTCACACCCAAAACACGTGCATTGTTAATTAACACGCCGCAAAATCCGACTGGGCGCGTCTTTAACGCTGAGGAGATGGCAGGGGTTGCCAAGGTTGTGATTGAAAACGATCTGATGTTGATTACTGACGAAATCTACAACCACATTCTGTATGATGGTCGCACCCACATTCCACCAGGCAGCATGGAAGGACTACAGGATCGCACCATCACCATCAGCGGCATGGGCAAAACCTATGCCATCACAGGATGGCGGTTGGGCTACATCATTGCGCCAGAGCCAATGGCAACGGGTATCCGCAAAATTCACGACTTTATCAGCATTTGTGCGCCAACGCCCCTACAGGCGGCGGCAGTCGAAGCCCTCAGTCTGCCTGCCAGCTTTTATGAGCAGCAAAATCGTGACTACGCGAAACGCCGTGATATCATGATGGGCTATCTTGAAGAGGTGGGTATGACATCGATTATGCCAGAGGGTGCGTACTATACAATGGCCGATTATAGTCAGCTCCAAATCCCACAGGCCAGCATGGATGAGCTAGATTTTGCGATGTGGATGACCACAGAGGTGGGTGTTGCCGTTGTGCCGGGCAACAGCTTCTATACGGAGAGTGAGAATCGATATACCACCAGTACAGTCCGCTTTGCCTTCCCGAAGAAGCTGGAAACGCTACATGAGGCAGGGCGACGTATGAAAGCCAAAATGTTGGCATAGACAATGCATAGACAATGAAACTGGTTCCGTCAAAATCGCTCAATCAAGACTATATTCTGCGCAAATTCGTTTGATTGGGTGTCACCCTGGGCAGTGGGATGGCTTTCACAATACGATTGAGCAGTAGGTCGCTATCAACGTTGTCAGCCAGTGCTTCGTAGGAGAGGACGAGACGGTGACGGATGACATCAAGCGCAATGTCACGGATATCTTCGGGCAGCGCATATTCGCGGTCACGCATAAAGGCCAGTGCGCGTGCGGCCAAGATGAGATTGATGGACGCACGTGGGCTGGCCCCAAAAGTGATGTACGATGACAAATCTTGTTGTCCGACCGACGCTGGATTGCGCGTTGCTGAAACCAGCTTGACGGCATACTCAATCAAAGCTGGGTCCACATAGACTTGTGCGGCCTCTTGTTGAAGCGCAACCAACTGCTCTGGGTCTAGCACCTGCTGAACAGTTTGTAACGCGCTGGTCATGCGCTCAACAATCACAAACTCCTCGGTGGCTGTGGGGTAGCCGACCAGAACCTTGAGCATAAACCGGTCCACCTGTGCTTCGGGCAGCGGATAGGTGCCCTCCGACTCGATGGGGTTCTGTGTCGCCATCACCAAAAATGGGTTGGGCACTTTGTGTGTCTCACGCCCGATGGTCACTTGTCGTTCCTGCATCACTTCCAAAAGCGCGCTCTGGACCTTGGCAGGTGCACGGTTGATCTCATCTGCCAACAGTAAGTTCGCAAAGACGGGACCCAACGAGGTGCTAAAGTCGCCTGTTTTCTGGCTATAGATGCGTGTGCCGATGAGATCGGCTGGCACAAGGTCTGGCGTAAACTGGATACGCTGAAACTGCCCACCAATTGACTCGGCCAAGGTCTTAATCGCCATTGTCTTCGCAAGCCCCGGCACCCCCTCGACCAAAATATGCCCCCGCGCCAATAACGCAATCAACAACCGCTCCAGCAGATGATCCTGCCCCACGATGACTTTCTTCACCTCATAGAGCACCCGCTCCATTGGTTTGTTTTGTTCGATATTGTGGGGCAGGATCATCTGCTGGAGCGGTTGTTGATTGCGTTATTGGCGCGGGGGCATATTTTGGTCGAGGGGGTGCCGGGGCTTGCG
>JBCCFC010001502.1:0-2297 GCA_039029935.1 Chloroflexota bacterium | reverse complement strand
ACTCTCACCAAAGCTAGTAAAGACCTTTATAGTGACAATTATTATCTCCTATATTTCTACAAAATAATGGTCGCTATACAGGTCTTTACTAGCTTTGGTGAGAGTATTCCAGATGCTGATGTTTACATTAGCTGGAGTGATGGCTTGACCCACTCCCAAGGAAAAACAGATAGTAGAGGTGTGGTTTCATTTAATGTACCACCCGGCTCTGGCGAGATTTTTGTTAATGGACGTATAGTTTACCGTGGGCCGATTGGTGAGGAATTAGTGGTAAGTACATGATGTTTTTAGTGGCACAGTTAGATGATTGTGTGTTAACTATTCTCACCTAACTGTGTGATTTTATTAAAAACTTCAAGTCTCGCACTCTTTATATTACCGTTTTGACTTGCTACTTGTTTTTAGATTGACCTTTTGTTCTCTGTTTCTGAGTTGAGTAATGAGACGGTCCGCCTCATTACTCATTGCTGGGATGCCGAAAACAACTCAACACATGGTCATTCACCATCCCACACGCCTGCATAAATGCATAGCAAATCGTTGGTCCCACAAAGGTAAAGTTGCGCTTCTTCAAATCCTTGCTCATCGCTTTGGATTCATCGGTCATATCGGGAACATCCGCCATCGTCGGCCAGTGGTTAATCACAGGTGTGCCGTCCACAAATTGCCAGATGTAGGCGTCAAAACTACCAAATTCACCCTGAACCTTGATAAACGCATTTGCATTGCGCACAAAGGCGCGCACCTTGAGCTTGTTACGGACGATGCCTGGATTTTGCAGCAGTTCTTGAATTTTGGCCTCATCGTATTTCGCAACCTTCTGCACATCAAAATTATCAAACGCAGCGCGATAATTTTCACGTTTGCGTAAGATAGTAATCCAACTCAATCCCGCCTGTGCCCCTTCTAGGCAGATCATCTCAAAGAGCAGATGGTCGTCATGGACGGGGATGCCCCACTGTGTATCGTGGTACTCAATGTAGAGTGGATCATCACCTGCCCAGCTACAGCGTGAGATTGCTGATGAGATAGCAGGTGTGATTATTTCTGTCATGCTAACACCTCATAGCTTGCACCAGCCGCTGGTCGTGTGGTATAGACCTCCGGCCACATGTTGGTTGCCTTGGGATACTGCTCAAAGATAGCATCGGCCATCACCTGCTCCACACCAGGCTCCACCAACGCAACCGTACATCCACCAAACCCTGCACCTGTCAACCGTGCACCATAGCAACCCGGCACATCGCGCATAATCCCGACCATCGCATCCAGCGCATCGCTGCTCACCTCATAGTCATCGCGCAGACTGTCGTGGCTCGCATTCATCAACTGCCCAACCTGTGCCAAGTCATCTTGTTGAAGTGCCTCAATCGTTTGCAATACGCGTTCGTTCTCGTGCACAACATGACGACAGCGTTGATAGACAATCGAGGATAATAGATGTTTATGGTCCTCTAAGTCCTCACTGCTCACATCGCGTAATGCACCAATACCTGGCAGCACAGATTGCAGAATCGCCACGCCCTCTTCACACTGCGCACGTCGCTCATTATAGGCACTCCCCGCCAACGAACGGCTGGCCTTGGTGTTGCCAATCACAATGGATGCATTTTCAGGAAAAGGAATGAGTTGATAGTCAAGACTGCGACAGTCGATAAAGAGCGCATGGGCATCGACGCCCAATACGCTGATAAACTGATCCATGATGCCACAGTTGACACCGACAAACTCATTTTCAGCTTTCTGGGCGAGTTTGGCGATTTCTGGTCCCGTGAGTGCATCGCTGGCGTTGGCCGTTTGCATAAAACCCGTCGCCGTTGCCACCTCCAGTGCCGCTGAACTGCTGAGGCCACTGGCACGAGGCACATTGCCACTGATCAGTACATCTACCCCTACAAGTGCAATGTCCTTTGCCAGCAATTCCTTAGCAACGCCCTGTACATAGTTGCTCCACGCAATCTCCTCGTCATAGGCAATGGCGTCCAGCGAAAATTCTGCCGATTGGTTGTATTCCAACGAATACATATGCACAAGCCGATCCGCGCGCGGACGGCAGACAAAGCGTACCTTGCGATGGATGGCAACAGGCAGCACAAAGCCGTCGTTATAATCCGTATGTTCACCAATCAAATTCACACGCCCCGGCCCCATCGCCATCAACGTCGGGCTATGCCCAAAATATTTTTCAAATTCATGCACCAAATCCGGTGTCTGGATTTCAGTTTGGGTCATGCTCATCTATAGTTTCTCCTTATTTGCAAGTTTGAAGAGTTGAAGAGTTGAAGAGTTGAAGAGTT
>JBCCFC010001501.1:0-2352 GCA_039029935.1 Chloroflexota bacterium | reverse complement strand
CTGTGGCGCAGGTAGCCAACCTGCGATACTATTTTTTATGGCATAGGTTGCATAGGAAAGTATAAATTAGTAACACAGATTGATTATCTGTGGCGCAGGTAGCCAACCTGCAATACTATTTTTTATGGCATAGGTTGCATAGGAAAGTATAAATCAGTAACACGGATTGATTATCTGTGGTGCAGGTAGCCAACCTGCGATACTATTTTTTTATGGCTATCTCTTGTGTAAAAATGAAAAGTAAAAACAGAACTAATGACAACTGACGATACGATCATCTATAAATTGACCGATTATGGTGAAATCCACATCGGTACGATTGGTGGCGATCACTATATCTATCCGCCTGGTAGACGCTTTAAGCAAACCGTGGTGGACTCGATTGGGCGTATAGCATTTAGTGACACACCCGCCTCTGTACTTGATGAACCGATACCGATTGCAGGAAAAGTATTCCGCAAAACAATCCATGACGAACGTGAACTAGGAGTCTTCACCACAGAAGGAGATATTCGTAGTCATGGTCTGTTTGAAGGAGGCAGCCTGGGCTGGGTAGACCCGGACGGCGTTGTGATCCAGGGTGGGTTAATTCTCGGCGAAGAAGAAGTGGGTCGGGTCGAGGGACCGCTTCAAGAGGCGGCGGCAGCGGCATTGCTGTTGCTCTTTTTGCCCGATGACGCTGAGGCCAATCGCATATTAAGCAGAAGAAATTGATACGAGACTATGAACAATTCTCATATTCAAACAGAACGCATGACGGTTCATTATCGCACACATGGTGACCCAAATGGGTTGCCGATGTTGTTGTTACATGGCAGTTTTGCCAGTAGTCGCTGGTGGGAACCATTCTTTGACATTCTACCAGATGAAATTTATGCCGTTGCACCAGATTTACGCGGTTGTGGTTTAAGCAGCAAGGACAACTATCCAGAACACATCGCTACACCCTATGCTATCGAAGAACAGGCTGAGGACCTGTGGGCCTTTATCGCAGCCTTTAATCTGGCTGCCAAAGTGGACCCAATGATGGGAGAATTGCATAACTTCGATTTGGTTGGGCATTCTAGCGGTGGTGCAATCGCAGTCGAGTTTGCTCTGTCGCACCCAGAGATGCCAAGCACGCTGATTCTTGCAGCCCCCGTCCCGCTTGAAGGTGTATTTACACCCATTGACGGTTTTATGCTGCTCGAACAAATGCGTACAGATCGTGCGCTGTTAAGACAGGCATTAGCGACCTTGATGCCCTCATTTATTGGGACTGCGCAGACCGAACTTGGTGAGGAGCCGTTACCTGAACAGCACTTCTTCGAGCAGATTGTAGATGATGCCACACAGATGGACCCCGCAGCCTTCACAGAAGTTGCCAATGCGCTGGGGCAGTGGAATCGGTTTGCCGATGCTCGCTATTTAACGCTGCCTTGTCTTGTGCTTTGGGGGGATCAGGACCCCATTGTCACCCGCGAAGAAATGACACGCACCTTGATAGCCATGCCGGGCGCCAACAACCTGGAAGTACTCCGAGGTGTTGGGCACAGCCCCATGATTGAAGCCCCGTTGACCTTAGCTGAACGCATCGTTGACTTCATCACCGAAGATTTTTCGCATCTTGAGCAAGCTAGAAACGAATAGAACTTATGCAGTTGAACAATCAATCACACTGATAACTCGTAGGGGCTTGAACGATCAAGTCTCTGCGACTGCGTAAGTCCTGACCAAGAATAGAGAACACAAACAATATGCTTTCAAAAAAACTTTTTCACGTCATCATATGTTCAATTTGCATATGCATTGCGCTATTGATCATCACACAGGCAGAACTGGTTCAGGGGGCTTCTGTCGCAAAACCTACATCATCAGTCATTGCGGATGCCACATTAGAAGACCGCATTGACAATCCGTTGGGATTTCACGAAACAGTCGTTCAATTTGAACTATCCAATTATTCATTTGATATTCGTTGTGCTTCTGGCATTATGCTCATCAATTGGACGACAGGCGATGAAACCAATGTTGATGGGTTTCGTGTACATAGACGGACCTTGACAGATCCCGTTTCCAACGCTTGGGTCAATGCTTCGACCATTATCGCCAAGGGCAGTGGCAATAGCTATCGCACAATTGACTCGAAGATGGAGATAGGGACCTCCTATCTATACCGTCTCTATGGATTTGATGAAAATGGGCATCTGTCAGAGGCACTCAATTATCAACTCGGCCCTAATGTTATCCCGACCTGTGTCTATGGAAATGGAGCATTCGCGGTGCAGCGCTCTTCGACCTCCAAGTTTTCTCAAGTTCCAGTCGACATGACAATTGAGCAGACCGTCAACAGAGACTCTAAGACCCACGGAG
>JBCCFC010001500.1:0-2383 GCA_039029935.1 Chloroflexota bacterium | reverse complement strand
CTACCAGATAATTACTTTTATGGAATGACATAAGCTCAAATAGCTTTAAGATAGGAGATTATTATGATGAAGAAAATAGGATTCGTAGTTATTGCCATCGTTGTCGTTTTGGCCTTGGTTGTTGCTGTGTTGCTAGGCAGAGGCCCTTCACTCGCCGAAGCCGCTCCCGCTGATTTTTTGACTGAAATGCCCTACGAGACACAATATGTCACCGTCAACGGAGCGCAAATGGCCTACGTCGAAGCGGGCCAAGGAGACCCCATCCTCTTCCTGCATGGCAACCCCACCTCAAAGTACCTCTGGCGCAACATCATGCCCCACCTAGAAGATCAGGGGCTCGTGATTGCCCCCGACCTCATCGGCATGGGCGAATCAGACAAGCCAGATATCGACTATACCTTTGATACCCACAGCCAATATCTTGACGGTTTCATCCAAGCTTTGGCCCTAGAGAATATTACCTTGGTTATCCATGATTGGGGTTCGGGTCTCGGCTTTGATTACGCCGCCCGCAACGAGGACAATGTGAAGGCAATCGCCTTTATGGAAGCGGCCATTACACCCGCATTCCCACCGCAATTAGAAAACTTGTCCGCACCAGCAAGACTCTTTCAACGCATTATGTCTCTGCCAGGCATCGGGAACACCTTGCTTGTCGATAGAAACATGATGATCGAGCAGATGTTGCCGAGTGACGTACAGCGTGGATTAACTGAGGCTGAGTTGAACGTCTACCGCGCCCCGTTTGCCGATGTCGAGAGTCGCCAAGTAATTATCAACTGGGTGCGCTCCATCCCTCGTGACGGTGAACCAGCAGACACTGCCGCACGTGTCGCCGCCTACAATGCTTGGTTTCTCGACAGTACACTGCCGAAACTGCACCTATATGCGACACCAGGCGCGCTCAATCCACCTGAGATTGTAGAAGCGATGCAGGCAATGGGTCTTGCCAACTATGAAGCTGTTTTTGTGGGTGAAGGCGGGCATTTCCTTCAGGAAGATCAGCCTCACAAGATTGGTGAGCGTATTGCTGGATGGTATAAGAATATCGACCCATAATTAATCCGCTAACGCCCAATCAAGCAGAAAAAACAGGGGGAGCATCGCTATTCGTGATGATCCCCCTGTTTTTTCTGCTTCACGAGGAGGCATGTTTGGACAAGAATGGTTATAATGCATAGCATACCTGTGCTATAATAGATTCTGAAGCTAACAACTGTTTCGCTCTCTTGGATGAAAGGATTGATGATGACACGCTATTTTAATACAGCAGGCCCAGTAGACTCAGAGATTGATTATTGTCTGCCCCCATTGACCCGTGTTGATTTGGATGAAATTCTCCATTTGATTCGACAACGCAAATACTTTGTGCTTCATGCCCCGCGCCAGACTGGGAAAACATCACTCCTGCTTGCGTTGCAGGAACACATCAACCGTGAAGGGCGGTATCACTGCGTGTATGTCAATGTTGAAGTTGGACAGACGGCACGAGAAGATGTCCCAACAGTAATGCACGCTATCCTCGATCAGTTGGCATTGCGCGCAGAAACCGAAGTCGACGACCCGTATTTGCGCGAATTGTTGAACAAATACCTCCACACTAAAAACGGTCATTCCTTTTTGAATCAACTGTTGACACTTTGGTCGCAGCACTGGATGAAGCAAGGAAAGCCGATTGTGCTGTTTATTGATGAGATCGACTCGTTGATTGGTGATTCTCTGCTGGCTGTCCTGCGTCAACTGCGCGCAGGCTATGACAAACGCCCCAAACTTTTCCCACAGAGTATTATTCTCTGTGGTGTGCGTGATATTCGCGATTATCGCATTCATGCCAGCAGCGAAAAAGTGCCTGTCGCTGGTGGCAGTGCCTTTAATGTCAAGGTTGAGTCGCTGCGGCTGGGTGATTTTACAAAAGGCGAAATGACCGAGTTAATTCAACAACACACTGATGAGACAGGACAACCTTTTAGTGACGATGCCATTAACCAAATCTGGTCGTTGAGTTCAGGGCAGCCTTGGTTGGTCAATGCGCTGGGCTATGAAGTGACCTATCGCATGAAAGAGAATCGTGATCACAGCACCACTATCACGGCTGATATGATTAACAGGGCAAAAGAGAATCTGATTCTTCGTCGGGATACCCACATCGACCAGCTCATTCATAAACTGGAAGAATCCCGTGTTCAACGTGTAATCGAACCGTTGTTGACAAGCGAGGCAGACCCAGAGTCGCTGTCACATGACGATATTCAGTATGTGCGTGACTTAGGACTTATCAAAGGAACGGGCAAGAAAATTGCCATTGCCAATCCAATCTATCAGGAAGTGATTCCGCGTGAATTAACCTATACCACCCAGCTAAGGATCAATCACGAAACCGAGT
>JBCCFC010001499.1:0-2395 GCA_039029935.1 Chloroflexota bacterium | reverse complement strand
GTATCAGATACAAATAGGGACGGCACACTAATACTCTGTAAACTCAAAACGTCCGTTATCGTGTTCCATTTTACCTGAATTTGCCGCGACCTGCAATTTGCCACTCGGTTTCGATACCATTGTTGCGTACACCGTACAACACATCATGCAAATGAACCGTTGCATCGCCATAGCCCACCATAAAGTCAATTGTGTCACCAACCGCAATGGTGTCATCTGGCTCACTTAACATAATCGTTCCATGTTCAGCAGAACTGCCCAGCTTGACAAAATGTGGCATGACGGGTCGCACAGGTTCGGGCATCGCGGCCCATGTTGAGAGCGACTTGAAGCCAGCGTCAGTGACAATGCGATCCGGTGCTGGGCGGCTTGTGACCATCACGCGCACAAAGATTGATGGAGTGGTGATAACACCCCAACTGCGATAGCGCACATCACAGAAGATGGCTCCACCTGCTTGGATTTCGGTAATACCCGGCAAAAAGGGCGTGACGTTGGATGTGCCGCTGCCACCACCGCTGATGATATCGAGTGTGAGTCCAGCCTCCTCGCATAGCTTGATGACGCTTTGGAGTTTACCAATCGACTTTTCGATTTCCGCGCGCTTTTGTTCTTCTGTTGGCTGTGCCAGCACATGCCCCTCCCAGGTCATCAGCCCACGATAGCGGATACCAGGTGTGTCAACGGCTGTTTGCGATAGGTCTACGACGGCATGGTCAGGGCTGACCCCTGTGCGGTTCATGCCCGTGTTAATATCTACCAGTACACCCACCTCAACATCGCTGGCTGCGGCAATTTCACCAATCTGTGCCATGTTTTCAGCACTATCAACCGCGACTTTGACATCGGCTGTCTTGCACAATTCAACCAATCGCGCAATTTTGCCCGGCGAAACCACTTGATTGGCAATCAAAATATCGGTGATGCCCGCGTTGACCATGACCTCGGCCTCGCCAATTTTGGCACAGGTCACACCGATGGCCCCCGCGTCAATCGCCATCTGTGCCACTTCTGGCACTTTGATGCCTTTGGTGTGTGGTCGCCAGTTGACACCCGCTTTGCCAAAGTGTGCTGCCAATTGGCTGATATTGCGCTCTAGGGTGTCTAAGTCAGTCCAGAGTGCTGGTGTTTCTAGTGTGTCTATGGATGGTACGTTTGTCATTGATAAATAGTTCTCCTTAAAATTTTTGATTGAATAGGGAAGCATGAACCAGTATCACAGATTGGTTATCTGTGACGCAGGTAGCCAACCTGCGATACTGGTACACAAAATGGTTTTGTGTGGTTCATTTAACTTCATCCCACAGAATGCGGTCAAATCCAACGCTCACAACTGCATAGCAGCGCAGGTTCAAGTCTTCACGTCGTTCTTTGACGATCTTTTGGCGATAACTGTGGAGCTGTTTTTTTGCTCCATCAAACGCCGCTTCAATATTTGCCAACTTCCTAAGATCATCGCTGGGTTTGGTTCGTAATGTCTCTTCGTCCAATGCCCTTTTGGTGGTTTTTCCACGCTTGGTCGTGACGTCTTCCGTTGCTTCATTCGCCGACACACACTTGAACTCAAACAAAATATCATACAGGTCTGTATGGCGCATACCAGGGCGAAGCAGCATGAGTAAATCGCCAAAACGCTGTTCAAGCTGCACCTCTGAGTACACCAAGTACATATCGGTGTGATAGAGCAACATCATGAAAATCGTTTTGAGTGTCAGCTCATTAAAGTCCCGATGGTCAAGCCCTTTGTAAAGCCGCAGCAGATGCTCTTGTGCAAAGAGGCAGAGCGGTGCCACATTGCCCGTTTCAAAAAGTGTGTCTGCCGTTGCCATACCTGCGCGTGCGACCGAATCATCGCTTTCAACACGTTGGGTCAATACCCGTGTACTGTAGAGTTGCCTTATCACCAAATTGGGAATTTCTAATATGTTATGACCAGACTTGGTTTCCCCCACACATGTCAACGCCCCCAAATGACAGAGCAGCACCGCCAGATGTTCTCGCTGCAGATCGATGTCCAATAAGTCTGCAACACCAAACCGCTTGCGCAAGGTACGCACGGTAATCTGTTTATCTGTTGCAAAGGCGTCGTCCAACAAAGCCATGCCCTCTTCATAGCCTGCAATGTGTGCCAATTTATGGTCATCCGGCATGAGGTTGTCATCGAGTAGCTGTCTGGGGTAATAGCATTTTGATTGAAATTCTTCCAAAAAGTAGAATGTTAAAGTTGGATTATAAACTTTGGGTAGTTTTTTTGTGTCGAGCCTATAAAAATCCTCAATAAACAAAGACCCATTGTAGTAGTTCTCCATCAAGGCCATCATCCTGTCTAGTTCAACATCCGTGTCTTCGATCTCTGTTTGCACGTCGTTGCTCTCTAACAGTTGCCCCGCCAACC
>JBCCFC010001498.1:0-2402 GCA_039029935.1 Chloroflexota bacterium | reverse complement strand
GTTGATTGCCAAGCGTATGGGTCTAGCAGTTATTCTGGTGATGTTTGGACTAACGGTTGGGACGATAGTTTTAGAGGGATTGAAGCCAAATGCCTTATTGGGCATTGCTATTCCAACAACAATCGTCACAGGACTACTTGCAATCTATTGGAGCAGACAACTATATATGAATTGGTTTGATAGCCTACAAATTCTCCCTGTAGGGACGATTAGTTATTTGGAGGATTTGATCCATCATAGATGGTCTACCTACACAAGTCTTGCTGGCCTATTCGCTAGTTTGGGGATTGTTTTTGCCTACACGACCTATCTCGTAATCATCCTGAGTAGATGGGTCAATTTCGCTTGGGGAATTGTCTTGGGTATACTCTACATGGCGATTGCCGCGTTGCTATTTTTTCTGGATTACAAGTCCAAACCTGCGTTAAATCCTTGGCGGCTTTTTGTCAATTCACATACAGCTGAAGGAACTGATGCCGATATTGACTCAATCACTGTGACATAGTGCATGATTCTTATGAGACAACTCTATTACTCAGCCATCCATTATCATCGTTTATCTATACCCATATACAATCTTGCCCGCTATCTGCTGGTTAGTACTTTTATCAGCATCGCACTGTTTTCTCATCAGACTGTCTTGGCACAAGCGGATGATAGACCACGTTTGGAAATCACGGGTATCAATATTAATCGTTTCCCTGAAGTCTCAGTATCGGTCTATGGGAAAAATTTAGGTAGCCCCTTGGCAAATACAGCAATGGACTTATTTGAAGATAGAACAAGACAACCTGTAAAACGCGAATCTGCTGATATTGGGGTTCAAGTTGCTTTTGTCATCGATTCATCCACAAATATAACCACTTCCGGCCAAACAAGCGTTACAAGAAGTGTAGAAATTGCAGAGGCAGTGCGCCACTTTATTCTGAGGGGTGCATTATCCGCAAAAACAGATTGGCTTTCGGCCTATTATGTAACTGACCCATTTAATACGTTTTCTGTATTAGTAGATTGGACACAAGATCATAACAGCATTCTTAATCAGCTCATCCAATTGCCGACAAACAGTCTACCCAAAAACACAGATATTGCGTCGTTACTTTATTCTGCTATGGATGAGTTTGTGAATTCCCCTGCTCCCCCTAATCTCCAACGTTCTATTGTGGTATTTTCTGATGGAACCGACCTGTTAAGTACTTTTGACCTAGAAAATATACTGAGACGGTCTCAAGAGCTAGACATTACCATCCATGTCATACATCAGGGTGCGACTGAGGAGATAGCCATAAATAACCTCACTCGTCTTGCACAAAGAGGTGGTGGGTACTATATAGAGCTATCATCAATTGAAAATGTTGATCCCATATGGTCGGAAATTATTAATGAACGAACGCAGCGCATTTTAACGTATCATACGACAAAATCACAGCCTGATGAGATTTATGTGACAGCACCTTTACGCAGTGGGGGTGCTGTAGATTCTCTACTTGACTTTCCACAAACCGGGGTTTTGCCACCATCTGTAATCATTCAAGATACAGAGACAAGAGTTCTCATAGACAGAAATACAAATACGGACCAACTCGCAATTTTTATACGATGCGAAATCATATGGCCCGATGGCTATCCACGTGACTTACAACGAGTCGAATATCGTCTAGGTAATCGCTCTATTGTTGTTACACGCCCCCTCTTTACAGAGGTCAACTTTGCTCTCGAAGATTTAGCCCCCGATAGCTACACGCTGACGATAAAGGCTGTTGATGAATTTGGGTTGGTTGGTGAAGCACAATCGGGTTCTTTTATACTCATTGATAGCAATACCCCAATCGAGGCCAAACCGACTCTTTCTCCGACATCTACTACCCAACCAACACAAACCGCCAGCACAGCAACAGCCGTACCATTGCTCAGTACACCTACTGTATCCGGCAATGGTAACTCTGGTGGCGATGGTACTGATCCTCCAGAAATATTTCCTGCCCAAGGGTTCATTGGCTCTGTTCAAACTGCTCTCCTCGCAGTGACGGGTATTTCTTTTAGTGCAACAAACGCATGGTTACTCCTCATATTCCCTGCACTAGTATTGTTGTTGATAACCACTTTTGCTTTCCGTCGTAGGGGCAGTATAGAAGATGACTACTATAGCATCGGCAGCGGTGATACCAACTTTGGCACGGGGTATGTGGATAACTATGGATACCAACCTAGTGGTAGAGGTGGTTTGGGTGAAAGCTTTGAATATACCGAACCACAGGCCAATCCCTTTGATAGTGATGATGCCACCGAGCCACAACAGCTGCTCGAGGGCCAGGTCGGCTTTGTGCCGACCTACGGCAACACGCTGATGGGCCTCGCCGCGCACAAGCCGCTCACGGCCGAGGATCGCTTCTCGATCACCT
>JBCCFC010001497.1:0-2432 GCA_039029935.1 Chloroflexota bacterium | reverse complement strand
GGCCCTGTTGCCGAAGGACTACGACTGAACGTGAATGTCACTGGTGGAACGGTTGAAGGTCCTAACATCAAAGGGAAGTTTGTCCCGGTGGGTGCGGATTGGCTCACCATACGTACTGACGGCATCGGTGTGCTTGATGTACGTGCCACCATCCAGACGGAGGACGACGCACTGATCTACCTCTACTACAAAGGGTTTACCGATCTGGGGCCGGATGGGTACAAGAACTTCCTTGAAGGCGTCCCACCGCCTGCAGAGGGCCTTACCCTCCGCACGAATCCATGGTTTCAGACCGCTCACCCTGACTACCAATGGCTGGTTCGTGGCTTCTTTGTTGAAATCGGGAAGGCATACTTGGATAGGGGTGAAGTTCTATACGATATTTATCAGATCGCCTAGCTCATCTTACTTAGTTCATCTCGTCTGGTTCATCTCACCTGGTTCACCTCACCTGGTTCATCTCACTGTATCTAAGGAATGGGTGCCCGCTTTGAAGAATCACTTTATTTTGAAAATGAGAGCGGACACTTAGCGGCGTACGACGATTCATGGACAGTGGTCATCCATTCAACGAGCCTGACGCACTCTATCAATATCTTCAGGCGACCTCCAATATTCTTGAAATTTGTACTGGTCAGCAACACCCTGAACAGTCATCGTAGGCACCCAAAGGGTTCCCGACCCTTGCGGTCGCCCTGGTGTGTAGGCCAGGGCGACCGCAAGGGTACGCCCCTACGATAATTACAAAGATTCTTGAAATTCGAGGGGTGTATACTGTGTTCAGGCAGCACCACTTGGGCGATAGGGACTGCTACACTACGGAGAACCATCCTCATGCCATTGACCAATCACATCCAATTTCCCCAGTAATTTGACCAAGCCTTCCTCATCCATCGAGAGTATGGCTTTCTCTTGCATAAATTTTTTTGCGGGTTCAGTAAATCCATTCCGCGCATAGAACCAACAACGCACCTGCGCATCTCCTTTGTCCTTGGCAAGGTTTTGCGCTGCCTCCCAAAAGTGCTTGACATCGGGTTGATTCACGGGCGTCTGCCAATTTTTGACTTCAACCACCCAAGGCGGTTGGTTGGCATCGCTTGGCACCCCATACAGGTCGAGCTGATACGAAGTCGTTGCCCCGGGTGGCTGTGTGACAGTCGTAAATACGCTGTCAAAACGGTTGAGTTGAACGTTGCCAGCCTGATTGAAATAGGCTGAGCCATCGACAGCCTGATCTTGAAAATGGCGTTTCATCAGCTTGTCAATAAACATCTCGGCAAAACGACCTGTCCAGTAACGCAATTCGCCACGCAAGGAGTCAATCAACTCTTGTTGTGCCTTGAGCATCTGCTGGTCAAGTGCTTCTCCCATGAGTTGGACGGCCTCATCACGCATAATCTGTTCAATTTCCCAGCCATATTCAATCCGCAAAACATGTGCCAGCATGGGGTCCGATAAGCCACCATAAAATCCACGACTGCGTTCACGCGCCAAATCACACCAAATCAATTCTCTCATGAGTTGATTGCCTTCCTGCTTTGAGAGTGGGAGTCCCATATCGCTGATGAGTTGCTCGATATAGACTTCGGTGTCGGGGTATTGGGTCAGATAGAGCAGGATTTCTTTGGCATAGGGGCGATCAAAGGTTTCAATATTGTGCCAAAAATTTAACTGCCAGAATTTATTGATAAAGCCTGCGCGTTCCTCGACTTCAAAGGTCAGTGCATCTTTAATGCCTTGTTTGGTTGTGAAATCCGCCTCAAAATTTTCCGTGTTGAACAGACACCAGATGTAGTATGGATGTCCATCCACCAAACGGCTCATCGTGTACGCAAGATCAAGCGACATGGGGATGTTCTGATGTCGGGCAAATTTGAGTGCAAGTTCAGCGGCTCCTTTTTGCGGCAAGCGTTTGATAAAAGTTGTGCCGACACGCCCTAGCATTGGTCCGCTCAATGCATCTTCGGTCAGAATTGTCACCTGTGACCCTGCAATCAACATCGGCGCGCGCGATGATTCTGCGACTGACGAAAATCCGCCTGTGATTCGATGGTGTTTGCGTGTTAATGCTTCATCAACATAGACGACTTGATCGAGACGTTGAAATTCATCAAACATAACAATGATATTCAATCCTGTTCTCCCCGCAAAGAGAGGCGGTGTATCGCGCATCATCGCTAATAATTGACTAGAATTACCTGAGTCTCTAATCACATTCCAGTAGTCAATGGTTTCTAGTACGACATCTTCACTCGTTTCTTCTGCCAGCGTATATAATTGTTCAATCAACATCTGGCGTCGAAAGGCAAGTGTCGCGTCGCGAGTACGATAGGCAAGAAATTGTTGTAAAAATGTATGTAGATAATTTGAGACCAGCTTATCAATCCAGATATCATCATCCCCTAATTCAAAATAAAAAGGGATGATATCGG
>JBCCFC010001496.1:0-2461 GCA_039029935.1 Chloroflexota bacterium | reverse complement strand
ATATCAGCCGTTGCTGTCATTCGGCGTTTCCCGTTCAGGCAACCAGGTTGCTGTGCTTGACGAATCCGGCAGTACGCTCAGCATCCAGCGTGAGCGATATATGCGTGAGGAAATAATTCAGTTTCAGCACAGCAACCTGGTTGCCTGAACGGGAAACGCCGAATGACAGCAACGGCTGATATTCGTAAGCGCGTTGACGAGCTTCGCGACGAAATTCGTCATCACAACTACCGATACCATGCATTGGATGATCCGGAGATTCCGGACAGCGAATACGACCGGCTAATGCGTGAACTGACTGAGCTCGAGTCTGAGTTTCCTGAGCTCGTTAGCGACGAATCCCCGACGCAACGCGTAGGTGATGCGCCGGTTTCCGGCTTTGGAACTGTTCAGCACGAAATTCCGATGCTGTCGCTCGGCAACGCGTTTTCGGACGAAGAGTTGCAAGACTTTTACCGGCGAATCCAGGACCGTTTGGGGGACGACAGAAGCGATCTTGAATTCGCAGCGGAACCAAAACTGGACGGTGCCGCCGTGAGTTTGTTGTACGAGGATGGAGTGTTGGTTCGCGGTGCAACTCGTGGCGATGGTGGTCAAGAGGCGAATCTGAGCCGCTTCCCCGTCCAACACTGGCACTGGTGGGATGGGACGGCCCAACAATGCCGTAATATCTGGCACAATCGATGATAAGACACCCGCATCCAAGTCAGGGACATGTGGGTGTGCCAGAATCAATTGGCGCAGCGGTTCACGCCAGAGTTCATAAACACTACCTGCACCCGTTTCGCTTGCCTGCCCCGTCAATGTCAGAAAGCCATTGACCAAGGCATGGGTGCGTACCTCACGCAGGAGGCGCGATTTGCCCACCCCGCTTTCACCGCCAATCAGCCATGCAGAGCCCTGTCCTTCGCCAGCCTTTGCCAAGGCGTTGGTGAGTTGTGTCATCTCTTGCTTGCGCCCCACAAAGGTTGCCGCTTGCAGATAGCTCTCCCGAATGTCCGCTGTCTCTAGCACATCAGCGTGCCCAAAGAAGGTGGTGTTTGACAAATTTTCGCTTGATAATGCAAGCAGCCTCTCAAGCGCATGGTGGGCGGTATCAAACCGATGCTTTGGTGTTTTGGCAAGAAGTTGTCGAACAAAAGGCTGGAGCCAATCCACCATCTTCTCTAAATTGGGTTCCTCATCCAATACACGGTCGAGGAACGCATAATCGGCTGGCTCAAAGGGGTGTTGGCCTGTCAACAACTGGGTGATCAACACCCCAACCGCATAGAGGTCGGCCTGTTTGCTATAGTCTACCCCTTCAAAGAGTTCGGGTGCCATGTAGAGCAGCGTTCCTGCCGATGATGTGTGTTGTTCGTCGCTGGCAATCGCTAGACCAAAATCAAGGACACGCACCGTGCCATCCTGGACCAAGACATTGGCGGGCTTGAGGTCGCGGTGCAGCACACTGCGTCGATGGAGATAGGCCAGGGCTTGCAGAAGTTGCTGCACCATGTCCAGTTTCTTCTCCAAAGATTGACCGCGACCTGCTCGCAAAAAGGGTTGACCATCGGCCAAATAGTGCATTGTAAAGAACGGCTGTCGCTGGGCATCAAACCCATAATCAAGCACACTGATGATGTGTGGGTGACGCAGCCCGGCCAAGAGTTGAAACTCACGCGCCAATGCCAACCGCAGGGCATCCTCTGATTGCGGTGGTGACGTCTTGGGTTGTGGCGGGGGTTGGGTGACTTGCTTCAGGGCGACAGTCGCATCTGTCAACCCATCCCGCACACGGTAGACAACCCCCATCCCCCCTTGCCCTAGCTGTGACTGTAGTTGATAACGACCGTTTATGGTCGTATAGTGCTGTGTATTTACTATCATATCGCTGATTGTACCTGAATTTGATTGATACATCCATATGCAAATACTGTAAACTGTGCATAGAGGGCAACGTCTTTTGGCTGAATCGATGCGTTGTCTTACTCAAGTGTGATCTTCACCCCCTGTAACAGTACGGTTAATTCCATCTCTAACGCACAGGCAATTTTTTGCGCTGTTTTCAAAGTCACATTTTTATCGCCCGATTCAATTCGCACGAGGTAGGTCTTGTTCATCCCTGCACGTTTTGCCAATTGTGCTTGTGTCCAGTTGTGCGCTCTCCGGACAGTGCGGACACTGGTCCCAAAGCAATGATAGATTTCTTGTGTTGTTTGTTGTGCGATTTGCTTGTTGGTTGTCTGCATAGTTTTGTTCCTTGTTGAAGCATAATCTTTCGATCTGATTGTTTATTTTATTTGAATATGAATAATCTATATCAAGATTGTTGTTGTTTGATATAGATTATTCATGTTCAAATGATAAACCACTTGCGTCACTGTAACCGTCACTGTAACCGTCACTGTAACCATCACTGATAACGTCACTTTTATCGTTAAATTGGGTCAATCATCAAAATCTGTATTTTTTGTTGTAT
>JBCCFC010001495.1:0-2461 GCA_039029935.1 Chloroflexota bacterium | reverse complement strand
CTGCTCGACCATCCACCCGTGTTGACACGCATGAAGGCGTTGTTGGGCAACTGTATCCAGCTACACAGTGCCACAGCCCGTGTGACAACGGGTGGCGCACCCGACCAAGATTGGCATCGAGACGGTCATTGGCCTGTTGACCCAGAGGGAACACCCTATGGCAGCATCCCAGGACAGATCAATTGTGGCTATTATCTGGATGAACTGACGATGGACAATGGCCCGATTGCGATTGTGCCGGGCAGTCATCGTGCGCCCTTCAAACCACCCAAGGGGTATCCTGAATTCCCTGACCAAAAATATGTGTTGGCAAAGCCGGGGCAGGCGGTGATGTTTAACGGCTGGCTCTATCATCGTGGGGTCGCCAACCAGTCGCAGGAGTCACGTCGGGTCTGTCTGATGTGTTATCAGAATGCATGGATGAAATCGCGTGAGTCATTTGATGGGCCACGTGCGAAGAAGATGCTGGAGCATGGGACAAATGAACAGAAGTTGCTGCTGGGTGCAGTGACACATTGGTAGGGTAAACCATGATGAACAAAACTATTATTTCTAACATACCAACTATCTGGATTGAACCAGAAAACACAGTGCAAAAAAAGATCGTCATCTGGCTCCCCGGCTTCAGCGGCACAAAAGAGGCGATGGAACCACAATTACGTGACCTTGCCAAGGCGGGGTTTATCGGTCTCAGCTTTGATCCGCATCAACACGGCGAACGCCAGATTGAGTCGTTGGATGAACTGCGCGCCCGCGTTGTCGGCAATATCCGCCGCTACTTCTGGCCGATTTTGGCGCAGACTGCCGAGGAAGTGCCAACCATCATTGACTGGGCGATGGCTGAGTTAGGCGTCGATAGCGCGGTTGGCATGGGTGGCATCTCGATGGGTGGGGATATTTCGGTAGCGGCAGCGGGTGTCGACCAGCGCATTTGTGCCGTTACCGCCTGTATTGCCACACCCGACTGGATGCGACCAGGCTCATTTGAGCCACCGGGTGAGCCAGATGACGGTGCGCAGGCGTGTTATGACCGCCGCAATCCGCTGACTCACCTTGAGTTATACGCGCATAACCCCGCGATTTCGTTCCAATGTGGTGCGGATGATCAGCAGGTTCCACCCGATGGTGCGCAAAGATTCATGGCGGCGTTGCAGAAGCAGTATGGAGCAGATAGACCCGTTGACGTGACATTACATGCGAATGTACCACACAGTTTCACACCAGCGATGTGGGCAAACTGTGTCGATTGGTTCACGCACACAATGCATGACGCCCAAACCGCTCCCACCGTTCATTAAACGCAATCTTACCCCCCGCTGCCAAGTGATCACGCGTCTCATACCACAGGTCAGCCCACACGCTGGCATCGGTCAACACATTTTCGGGTTGTGCCTCGCTACGAGCGATAAAGCCAGGAAAGACGTCCCTGCCTGTTTTCTGGCCGATGACATTGTAGCGTAGGTCAAAGCTCCAACGAATTTGGTCGGAGTGATTTTCCAGTGAGCTATGTTCGGTTAGCTGATTGAGAATGACAACGCCACCTTTTTTGACAGGCAATGGCATAACCTTGTCTGGGTCAATCATCGCACCGGGGATAAAGATTTCCGATGCACTCGTGCCTGTGGCGGGGCAATGCATCGTGACATCTTGGCGATGGCTCCCCGGCACACAAACCATACAGCCATTTTCCTCAGTGGCATCGGTCATCGCCACCCACACCGTCAGCATCTCAATACCCACCGCATCATCTGTCAGCACGGCTTCGTCTTGATGCCAAAAGGTCTTCGCCATGTTAGAATCCAACTCAATATCGGGCAGGGCTGTTTTGGGTGGCTTGATGCGGGCATGTTGCACAGGGTTGCTGTACAATTCGAGTCCTAAGACCGATTCAGCAATGTCCAGCACCTTGTGGTTGGTGAGGACATGGTTGAAGACGGCGGGACCCGCATTGAGCGACATATCGGACGGCATCTGCGAGACCAATGGCAGCGAAATATCGAGATATTGATAGAGCGCGTATATATCATCCAACTCACACAACATATGCGTATAGCGTTCCTCAAAGGGCAGATGCGCATAGGTCTGGCTCAACAGCCCCTCATCCACCAAGCGTGGTGCTTCACGGTCCAAAATGGTGGTATACTCTTCCCGTACCGCAGCGATGTCGTCATCAGATAGCACATCTTCGATGATCAAATAACCATTTTCGTTGAAAAAGTCGATCTGTGATTGGTTTAGTTTTGCCATGATGTTTCTCCATAACCAGATACAATTCGTAAAGTCGTTGAATTCCATCTTAACTGCTTGATGTAAAAAAATTGTGGCAGAAATTGTTTTAATTTTGTGTAAATTTTCAGAAATTTACTGGCGGTTCGCCCATTTTAAAGGTCAAAAAGAGATTTATCTAGAATGCTTAAGTTTCTGCAAATAATACTCGTGTGTTTTGATAAGCTCGAAAATT
>JBCCFC010001494.1:0-2461 GCA_039029935.1 Chloroflexota bacterium | reverse complement strand
TCTCGTGTACAACCCGCACTAGAGAGTGCTAACTCCGCGATTTTTAATAGGGGCTGAACTGTTACAAAAACTGAGAGAGATGGAAGAAGATCGCATGGAAGAACAAGTTTTGAATAATCAACCAGAAACAGAGGAATCTACAGAGGTAGAGATGTCAGAATCAAATACACCCAATGCACAGGATGAATCGTCACAAGAAGACACATCGACCGTTGATAACGGTGTCGATGCGGTTGATGCAGAAGAAGCAGAGGGTGATACGACATCTGTTGAAGGCAAGCGTGATGAGGCTGAAGCAGTCGCTGAACCAGTTGATGAACCAGTTGCTGAAGACTCAGCAGAAGATGTTCCTTCAGACGGTGGCGTGAGCGATGATGAGGCAAGTTCAGACGAGCCAAGTTCAGGCAAGACAATGCAGGTGCAGGATGGTGACGTTAAGGAGGGGGATGCGTCCGAAGAGGAGCCATCTGCTGAGGAAACGTTGGCACAGACAATTGCTCGATTGGAGAGTGAGTTAGCCACGGCGCGTGCTGCGGTTGTCACAGGCTTAGAAGAAGCATTGGCGGAGGCACAGGCGGAGGCGGCATCGACCAAAGAGGCATTGGAGACAGCCAATGCAGAGGCAGCGACGGCCAAAAAGCAGGCTGAGGATCATTTAGATAAAATGCAGCGGACGGCGGCTGAATTTCAAAATAGCAAACGTCGCCAAGAAAGACAGTTGACTGAACAGATTGAACGCGCAAGCACACACATTGTCAAGCGTATTCTGCCTGTGCTGGATGATTTGGATTTGGCTTTCCAAAATACGCCAGCAGAAGTGCCCGAAGAGATCGAGGCATGGCTGGGTGGATTCAGCCAGATTCAGAAAAAATTGATGTCTATGCTAGAAGACCAAGAGGTGGAGGCCATTGCCCCAGAGGGTGAATTTGATCCGCTGTTGCATGAAGCCATTTCCAGCGAACCAAATGAAGAGGTCGAGAGTGGACATATTATCCAAACATTGCGTGCTGGATATACACATAAGGGGCGTGTATTGCGAGCGGCATTGGTGCGTGTCGCGATGTAGGGTGTTCGGTAGGTCGGTATTCGGTAGGTCAGTATTCGGTGGTCGGTATTCTGTACTGACCTACTGACCTACTGACCTACTGACCTACTGATTACGGGGTTACAAATGACTGCCACACAAGCGATTGGTATGCCATTCCTGCCACCAGCCCCATCAGGCCAGGTTCGTGCCTTTGATCTGGGTCGAGACTTACGCCCTGTCTCGCGATTGATTCGGGAAGCGTTTTCGCCCGACTTGGATCATCGCGGCACAATCGCATTGCGTGAGATGCATTGGATGGGACACTTTGGTGGTCTGGTCAAGTTTGTCAACTACTTCACAGGTGAGTTTAACGATTATTTTAATGGCTTTGTGTGGGAGGAAGATGGTCATGTGATTGGCAATATTACTGTGCAGCCAGCCGACTACAGTCGTAAGCGTTGGCAGATCGCCAATGTCGCCGTGCGTCGCGAGTATCGGGGGCGCGGTATCGCCAAACAGTTGATGAACCAAGCACTACACCACATCAAAGAGTCGGGCGGCGATTGGGCAGTTCTGCAAGTCTATGAGCAAAACGAGGTTGCCCGCCATATCTACGAAAAACTGGGCTTTGAGTACATGGGGGGGCGTGTCGACATGCGTCTCGACCGAGTACGCCCACACCACTATACCACGTATGCGGCATTGCCCGTTCCAATTGATAATTTCCAAACTTTCTCACCCACCCATTGGCAAGAACTATATGACCTCGCCCATAATCAATATGGCTCGCAAGCACAGTGGTGGCGGGCGTTGCGACGCAGCGATTTCTACATGCCCTTTGAAAATCAAATCGTTGAGTGGTTCTGGCGCATCATGGGCAAAGAACGGCTCTATCGACGTTGTGTTCAGTCGATTATTCCCAGCAACAAAAACAGCCGCTACGGTTCACCCAAGTTGACGCGCCGCTTTGATGCTGCCCTGATTTTGACTGCTATGCGCTGGCGTGGGCTACACAATGTTCAGCTCTGGGTGCGCCCAGACCAATACAACCAATATGAAGAATCGCTCCTGCAATGGATACTTCACACCTTGCAAGACTATCCACGATGGCCTGTGCATATCAATGTGAATAATGACCACGAGCGCATGATTGACGTGCTGACCCGCCAAGGGTTTCAACAGCAGCGGACGTTGTTGACCATGCGCCGAAAGATTTAACCACAAAGAACCAAAAGCAAACAAGAAATAACCATTTATCACAATTGACAGAACAGATGGTCCTAGTGTAAACTATAAGAGAAGTCATCTATGACAGATGGCTTATTAGTCTTTGAGGACAGTATCGCAGGTTGGCTACCTGCGTCACAGATAATCAATCTGTTTTACTTGTTTGTTTATATTTGGACAGTATCGCAGGTTGGCTACCTGCGTCAC
>JBCCFC010001493.1:0-2480 GCA_039029935.1 Chloroflexota bacterium | reverse complement strand
TTTGATGTAGCTAAAGCGCAATATATAAATTTTTTAATTGTTTACTAAATTCATGGCGTTTATATGTTAGAACTATTACGCGTATTCAGACGTGTATCTTATTAGCAGAGATACAAAAATATGCTGTATAATAATAAGTTGACAGAAACGATATAATAAAAAAGATATAAATAGGATAGATGTGGAAGGGTGATGAAACGTTGAAATGGATGATATTGGTTGCGCCACCAAATCCAACATAGAATATTATGAAGCTTTAGCTAAATACCAAAATAGTGTTCAATTATACCCAGATTTGTTTATGGTAAATACAATTAAATACGATAGCAGGTGAGATGATTTGGCAGAAGTTTGTATCTATGTTATACTTTAATAACTTTAGACGATAACCAAGTCAAAGTTATACTCTCTAATAATTTCAGATTTGGTGGGTTCTTGCAGATAGGCTGCAAGGTAAAGTCTGGACCATACCAGAGGGAACTAATAGATATTAGTCGTCCGGGGGTGGCTACATCGGACGTTAAACGCTCGTGGACAGCATGTAAGACCTCTTTGTGAGGCAACGTTGGGTGAAGCGAGTACAGTTAAATATTTTTGAGTATTTAATTGGTAGCAGAGAATCTATGTCTATAACAAAAACAACACCACCCGCATCTTTGCACAAGCAGATTAAAGATGCGCTGACGCACTGGCATAAACCCAACACTGGCGAAAGCCCGCTGGATAATTTATATATCTTTCGCGAACAACTGAATGAAACGCTACACAATCATCGTCGCGTCACCAATGACCTGTTGATGCGGGGGATTCAAGCACTGGAACGCGAACAGAGTGACTGTGCGGCCTATCTGCAACAGCGGTATTTTGATGAGAATAGTGTGGCCGCAATATCAAAAATGCGTAACATTAGTCAATCTGTTGTTTTTGAGCTTCAAAAGGTGGCGATTCAATGGCTGGCAACAGCGATCTGGGATATGGAGCGCGAGCGATTCTTCGAGCGTCAGAACCTGATGTACCAACGGCTAGAGGCTCCCACCTATCTCAATCTGGTTGGGGCCAAACCGCACCAAGACCATCTGATTGAAAAAATTTCACTACCAGATGGTCCCTATATTCTCTCCTTGACAGGCATCGGTGGATTGGGAAAAACCTCTATGGCCGATAGCATTGTGCGTCGGGTGATTGAAGAGGGACAATTTGATTCAATCGGCTGGGTCACGATCCGTGAAAAAGTCCTGACATTGATGGGCGAGATTCATGAAATTTCCTCAAAGCCCGATTATCCACTGGATGCTGCCTTCATTGTCCGCACCTTGTGTAGCCAGCTTATGCCCGATTTCCCTGTCCCCACCAGTTATACCTATTACCAGTTAGTCCCGATCTTGGAACAGCATCTTAAAAATTATCCGCATTTCATTGTTGTCGATAACCTAGAAACACTCGAGGATGTCAATGAGTTGATCCCGCTTTTGCAGCGGCTGTCAAACCCCAGTAAATTTTTGTTGACCTCGCGCGAGAATATGCATGGACACCCCAACCTCTATCACTATACCCTGCCCCCGTTGTCCTTGGAGAATACACTGGCGTTGGTGCGCCAAGAAGCACAGCAGCAAAATTTAGACTACATCGCCGAGTATGAGGATGAGGTCTTATATCCAATCTATGAAACGGTTGGTGGGAATCCATTGGCCCTGCGCTTGGTGGTGGGGTTGGCGCATTATGAACGTATTGAAGATATTTTGCTGGACCTCAAAGAAGCCAATAACGAAACAGCCGATAAACTCTACTCTTATGTCTATCGACAAGGGTGGGACAAGCTCTCTGAGTTAGATAAGCAAGTGTTTTTAACGATGAGTGTGATCAAAGATAATGGTGAAGAGATCAACATGATTACGGCCAATAGTGGGATGACTGAACGCGAGGTCCGCAAAGGGATCAGAAGTCTAGGGCAGCTAAACTTGGTCAATATCTATGGGCAAGCGTACAATATGCGTTATAGCATTCACGAATTAACCAAAAGTTTTCTGTTTGAGCAAGTCAATTTGTGGATGGAAGAAGATGATGTGCAGTATGATGAGACGGGGCTGATGATTGTTGATTAGATGGGGTGAGGGGGAGATAGGGCATATGCGTAAACTTTAAAATGTCAAAGAGGGAAAAAGCTGTGTGGCGCGAGCAAGCTGCCAGAGACGGTCTTTGCGTTTAGAAGAAAACAAATGGCGACGAAAGCGCTCAGGGTCATCCAAAACGAGCCGGAAGACATAGGTAGGACGAACAATTTCGTGAAGATGGAGAATAGCCATTTCAACAAGAGAAGAGACAATGGGAGCTTGGTCAGCGTCTTGCCACCATTGAGACCAAGGACCAGTAGAAAGGCTCTCCTGCATGAGAAAAATGAGAATAAGTTTGGCAAGGAGAACAGGCTTGGCAATGGGAGCGGGGTAAGAAGGAAGGACATCAAGACGACAGATACTTTTCCA
>JBCCFC010001492.1:0-2498 GCA_039029935.1 Chloroflexota bacterium | reverse complement strand
TGGCACTCTCACCCCTTGCCAAAATTTCAAAGGCATCTTGAATCTCACTCATAGGCATCTCGTGGCTGATCAACTTGTCAATCAACGGCGATTCCTGGATGACCTGCATCACCTTGGGATAGTCGGCGCGGTTATAGAGCCACGAGCCAACCACGGTTAATCCTTTGCGAATCATGTCGGGGCTGACACGGATGGAGAGTTCGTTGCTACACTCGCCCACAAAGGCGATGCGTCCTCGGCGGCGCGTGGCGTCAATGCAGAGCCGCTCCGATGACACTCGGCCTGAGCAATCAACGGCGCAGTCAACACCACGACCGTCAGTTAATGCCAAAATCTGCTCAAGGATATCCTCATCCAGCGGATTCAACACCGCCTTTGCCCCCATCTCCCGTGCCAAGTCTGCGCGCCAAGGGGCAGGCTCCACACCAATGACGGTTGCGCCGCGATACTGTGCATTGACGATTGCGCCCAAGCCAACTGGTCCCAGTCCTGTGACCAAAACGGTGTCGCGCGAGGTGACGTTGATGGCCTCCATGCCACCAAACGACGCCCCGACGCCATCAATCGCCATCGTCGCCTCGGCATAGCTCACACCATCGGGAATCTTGGGTAATAACCATGATGGTTTGAGCGTGTAATGGGCAAAGGTTCCACTACCACTGCGCGCTCCGTTGAATTCGCTGTAGTTGTAGTTATCTTCACAGTACACATAGTCCCCTGCCAGACAGAGCGCACAGGTTCCACAGGGGTATTGGGGCAAAATCACCACACGGTCGCCAACATTGACCAACCCCGGCTGTGCTACCGCCACAACTTCTCCCGTCCCCTCATGACCCATAATCGGCAGCTTGTGTCCAGAGACGTAGGCTTTGTATTCGGTACACAACGCAGACGCATGAACCTTGACCAATGCCCAGTCTGCTTTGGGCTGTGGGTCGGGCAACTCCACAAACTCGACCTGTCGTTCACCTGAAATGGTTGCTTGTAACATGGTTTCTCCTGATGTTTAAAATCAATCGTAAAAATTGCCTGATGTCTATAAAGAACAGTATCGCAGGTTGGCTACCTGCGTCACAGATAATCAATCTGTGGATACTGGTTTATCCTTTCCTATTCAACAAGAAAGCCAACAGGGAGATCAGGAAGGCAAGGAAGAACGCAAAAGGGTTCGATGTACCCTTCCCGACCTTCCTGCGCTTCCTATGACATCCAGCGTTTCTAACCAGCTTGGCTAAAGATATACTCTCTTACTTGTTTTTTGTCAACTTGCTTTTACGCCTCCCCACAAGCCTCTGACAATGACATTGTTCATTTCTTTCGCGGGCATGATGAATTTGTGACGTCATCATGCATCAAGCAGCAGTATACAGTCTATACCAAGAAGAGAGTCAAGAGGCAATTTGGGGTGAATGAACACATGACTGGCAAATCTGCATACATACACTGTGCTTACGATTTAATTTGCCAGTCATGTTTACACCCATACATATTTGTCCTTTCCATCATTTATAGATATGATTCCCGCAGCGTATCTTGATTATTGAATCAAAATAATTAATCACATTATTCACAAGGAGAATTGTTCGTGTTTAAGAAATTATCGATTTTATTGCTGATTGTTCTATCCATGTTAGTGATGACGGCGTGTGTTGTTGACGGGGAGTTAGTGACACCATCACAGGGCGCACCAGCGGCAAGTGCATCACATCTGGACCAAATTCTGGAGAGCGGTGTATTGCGCGTGGGCACAACGGGTGACTGGAACCCGATGAGCTATAAGGATGCAGAGAGCGGCGATAGCGTCGGCCATGACATTGATTTGGTGACACAACTCGCGGCTGATTTGGGGGTCGAGCTTGAGCTTGTGCCAACTGATTGGAAAAATCTGGTGAGCGGTGTGGTTGCGGACAAATATGACATCACCACTAGTGCATCACTCAACCCTGGTCGCGCAAAAGTTGCCGCTTATACCATGCCCTATGCACAGGTGGGAACCGTGCCAATGATGCTGGCTGAGAATGAAGGCAAGTTCACAAGCTGGGAAGACATTAACCAAGAGGGTGTCAAGGTTGCGATTACGTTGGGTACAGTCTTTGAAGAACAGGCCAAGGCGTTCTTCCCCAATGCGGAGTTGATTGCGGTTGAATCACCAGCTCGTGACTATCAAGAAGTACTGGCTGGACGTGCAGACGTGTCTATCACAAGCAACATCGAGGCATCTACGCTCATTCAGACCTATGCCGAAATGATGGTTGTGCCTGTGGACAGCCCACGTAACCAGAATGGCTTGGCGATGTTGGTGGCACAAAACGACCAAGTATGGCTGAACTATGTCAACTCGTGGATTACCATGAAACAGACTGGTGGCTTCTTTGATGGGTTGGAATCTGAGTGGCTGGCAGTTGAATAGATGTCGGTAAGTCGGTAGGTCGGTAAGTCGGTGGGTCGGTACTCGGTGAGTCAGTAATCGGTCAATCGGTCACTGAATACCAACGTCT
>JBCCFC010001491.1:0-2502 GCA_039029935.1 Chloroflexota bacterium | reverse complement strand
GAACGGATTTTTCCCGTGCGCGGATGCTAGAATCTGTTCCCCGCCCAAATCTGTTGTAGTATATTTTTACGCTGGTCCAAACGATTTTTCAAAAAAGTCGAGCCAGTTCAACCCCATAATCTTTGCTACTTCCTGCTCCTCAAAGCCACGATTATATAGCCCCTGAACAACGGTGGGGAAATCCGCATTGGACTGAAACCATGAAAGCGGCTTCGGCCATTCGGCATTGCTCACCGACCCTTCACCATAATCCATCGTCTTCGTCCAGCGGCCATTGCGCATCCATTGCAGGATAGAGAGCGGTTGATTCTGACAGAGGTCCGTGCCGATGCCGATGTGGTCAATGCCCATTAGGTCGGCGGTCTGCGCAACCATATCACAGAAATCGGTCAATGTACAGTCTTGCCCATTTTTGAGATGGAAAGGATAGAAGCTAAAGCCCAACATACCGCCCGACTCAGCCAGAGCCTTGAGGACGGTGGTCGATTTGTTGCGTTTGGCCTCACGGAAAAAGCTGGGGTTGGCGTGTGAGATAACAATAGGGCGTGTCGAAATCTCAATCGCCTCCAACGTGCTGCGTTCCGCACTGTGTGACATGTCGATGACCATGCCTACACGGTTCATCTCGGCAATCACCTGGCGACCAAAGCGAGTGATACCGCTATCCACTGCCTCATAACACCCCGCGCCAATCAAGCTTTGATTGTTGTAGGTGAGCTGCATAAAGCGCACGTTGAGCTGATGGAATATTTCCACCATATCAATCTCGCCTTCCAGCGGTGAGCAGTTCTGAAAGCCAAAGATGATGCCCACCTTGCCCTCAGCCTTGGCGCGATGCACATCCGCCGCCACCCGCACAGGCATAATCAGGTCGCCATGCTGCTCAAACAGTCGATTCCACTGCCCAATGTTGCGCAGTGCTTCCATTGTATTTTCCCAATAACAGATGGTCACGTGGACGGCGGTCACACCACCCGCGTGCATTTCCTCAAAAATAGTGCGGCTCCAATTTGAATATTGGGTGCCGTCGATAATGATTAGATTGTTGCTCATGGTTTGCTATAAATGGTTCTACTTGTGATTTTCGGCTGGCAAGAATTCTAAAAATTGCTCAACCGCATCAATATCCATTGCATGATTGATAAGTTGTTTGAATGTATCTTCATCATTAACCTGTTGTAGTCGAATTTCAATCATTAGGCTTAGATATTCCTCTATCTGAAAGCGATGGTGCAGCAACTGTAGAATCATTTCGCGTTGGCTTTTACGACCCTTTTCAATGCCTTTCTCAATGCCTTCATCATGCCCCAGTCTATGACCGACAGTGATGCCTCGATCATAGCCTTCTTTTTCAATATCCATCATATACATCATATTATGTTCCTCCTCAATTGTACTCCACTCAATTTTGAATTTTTCCTGTAGTGATTCGGGCAGTGCCATCATCCAGTTTACAAAGCGCAGTAAGCGGATAATTCTTGCCTGCTTGATGCCTCGTTTATACAACTCACGAACCATCCACACCTTCCAACGTAATCGTTCCTCATGGTCTTGGCGTGTCTCCATCGTTTTGAGATTTGCCATCGTCACCACAGCAAATGGATTGGGATTTTTTTCCAATTCAGCCCATTTCTCTTTATAGTCGAGTAACTTCTTGGTGATGAATTCAAAATGGACTTTACAACCCCAGCGTTCTTTCTTGTATTCTTTGGGTTTCCAACTTGGATCATCATCAGTCAAAATCGCAATGGATACGACATGAATTTTGTATTGATCAAAAATGCGGTAGTGATAAATATACATCCGCTCTTCAAAGCTGGCTTCACGCGCCCCTTGGACCTCCACATGAATCAACACATGCATCTCACTGCCATCTCTCAGCCAGACTTTTACCAACTTGTCGGCATAGCGACGGCCAGTCTTTACATCCCCAACAAGTTGTTGCAGTTCCTTATCCAGAAACTCTGGTGCCCTGCTCCAATCTATCTCTCTATGAATCTCTGGCAGATAGAACAGAATAAAGTTTTCAAAATCCTCAATGATCTCTTTCCACGGGCTATCATAGTCGGCTCGTAGGTGTTGTTCATCAACCTGTGTTTTAGCATCTGCTTGATGTGCATCTTGGTTGGATTGGCGTTGTTTCGTCATTGTACCCTCGCTGTATTCGCATTATGAATTTAATGTTGCGGTATAGGATAGTATGAATTTTACAGCGTGTCAAATGTCATCTGTGATTTAATAGCTGTTTTCCCCCCTAATAGGTTAAGATGGAATCATATTGATTGTTATCATATCTGCCCGTCCATGCTATAATTTTATCATAGGTTTGATCATTAGCGATATTATTCGCGACGGGCGGGATGCCCGTGTTACGGTACACAAGGATAGATAACCACATGGACCTACTAACCACCATTTTCATACCCATTGGCAAGAGCCTGATGTCATTGACCGGCCATGGCACGGACGTTGTACTGTTGGTAGGATTGTGGTAGCTTGATT
>JBCCFC010001490.1:0-2506 GCA_039029935.1 Chloroflexota bacterium | reverse complement strand
TTGTAGGAGTGACTCTATAGTCCAGCTTTTTGTGTTCAACCTCTTTCTGACCATTACAGAAAACCAACCATTGGCGTGGGAAGGCGAACGACTACAAGGGACTGCTGGCTGAACGCACCCTCGTCTTTGAGTTGCGCATGAAGCAACTGGTGAGTAAACCCATACGCCTCTCCGACTATTTCAGCGATGTTGCTGATACCCGTCCGTTCAACATTGTACACATACGTCAGCGTTTGCCCCATCAGCGTTTGGGGAGTGACAACAAAGAGATTGATAACAAAGAGATTGACGTACTTGTCACAGCCACATGTGCAGAGACGGGAGATGATCTCATCGTCATGGTCGAAGTGCGTGATCGACAACGAGCAACTGGCATTGACCCCGTGACCAAGCTACATGCCAACGCCATTGACTATGGCAAACAGCATGGTGTCACTGTGTTGCCAGCCTATCTGTCAAGGAGCAGCTTTACCAAAAAAGCGGAAGCGTATTGCAAGGAACATGGGATTGGTATGGCAGAAGAGGTAGCTTCTGTATAGAGGACCTCCGGTAGGTGTTCAATTTTGGGAAAAAATTGAACACCTACCGGAGGTCCTCAGAAAATCTGTGTTACTGTCGCGCGAACTCGTGAATCTTCACAATCGCCTGTGCAATGTCGTCAATATCGCTCGCATCACCCAGCAACATATTTTGTGTTAACCAAACAACCTCATCACACGCTTGCTCAGAGACGGGGCATGGTTCGATGCGGCTGTACTCGGCACTGAGTTGTGGCTGTTTGTAGAGCGGGATGGCATAGCCTGTAGATGCAGGAACACCCTCACCCGTCAGTGCCTTAACAAATTGGTTGCGTGACATGCCATTGAAACCATCGGCATTATAGCGGAACATAAAGAGGTGATGGGCGTGTGATTCGACGCGTTCATCCCAACGCATGTTCTCCAACCCGTCAATTTCGTCGATGACGGCACGGAGGCGGCGAGCATTCTTCATGCGTGTTGCCAATTGTTCTTCAAATCGTGTCATCTGTGCCAGCAGGATGCCCGCCTGCCAGCCTGTGATGCGCAGGTTGCTGCCCAAGTTGGGATGCTCGTACCAGATGCCTTCGGGTGAGCGACCTTGATTGACAAAGCTCCACAGACCGAGCGCAAGGTCGTCGTCGTTGGTGATGAGGATGCCGCCTTCGCCAGCGGTCAAGTTTTTGCTCGCCTGTAAGCTGAAGGAGCCGATATGTCCCAATGTACCGACAGGCTGTCCACGCCACGTGGAGCCATGTGCATGGGCGGCGTCCTCAATGATGGCAAGGTTGTGTGTTTCGGCCAGTGCCACCAGTGCATCCATATCGGCGGGGTGCCCGGCAAAGTGGACGGGGATGATGGCCTTGGTTTTGGGGCTGATGGCCGCTTCGACCGCAGCGGGGTCCAAATTGTAGGTGTCTGGCTCGATATCGGCAAAGACAGGGGTTGCGCCAGCCAAACGAGGTGCGTTGGCAGTGGCGATAAAAGTGTATGGCGGCACGATGACTTCATCACCCCGGCCAACACCCAGCACACGTAATGACGCCTCTAACGACGTTGTGCCATTGGTGAGTGCGATGCAATGCTTGGCCGCATGGCGATTGGCAAAGACTTGCTCAAATTCGGCTACTTTTTCGTTAAAGCCGCCCCATTCGCCAGAGGCTAGGACTTCCTGTAGTTGTTTCGTTTCGGCATCACCCCATTGCGGCCATTGCGGCCAAGGGGCTGTGCGGGCTGGTGTGCCGCCGTTGATTGCCAGTGTTGACATTATTAAAACTCCTTCCTTAATATTATGGTGTTCAGTATGTCGGTGTCCAGTATGTCGGGGTCCAATATGTCGGGGTTCAGTATGTCGGGGTTCGGTATGTCAGTAGTCCGTGGGTCTTATGGGATTAACGCTTTCAACAGCGGCTCACGCCACTCATCACGAGCAGGATCATACGCACCAAAGCCAGATGCAAACTCCCAATAGGCCCACGATATATTGTGGGCTTCAGCTTGGCTACGGACAAATTGGGTCCAGCGTACCCGTGACTCCATATCCGCCACACTGTACGCGCCAAATTCGCCCATATACAAGGGTCGGTTCTCTTTGGTGGCCCAATCTAACGCCAATTTCATATCCAGTTCAATCTCTCGCTTTTCCAAATCCGTCCCCGTCCATGTAGTTCCGCCCCAATCATAGGCCCCATCCACCCAAGATGCGCCCTGGTGGGTAAACTGGAAGGGATGATAATAGTGAAAGGTGACGATGATGCGGCGGTCTTCGGGTGGCAATTCGAGTGAGGTTAGTTGAGCAATTTGGTTCCAGTGAACCGGACCTATTATGACTATGCGAACAGGATTACTTTCACGCACAATGGCTAACGCATCCGCCAGCAAGCGATTCCATTTGGATGCACCAAGGATACTGTTGGGTTCGTTGAGTAGCTCAAAGTAGACGCTGTCGGGTGCATCTTGATAACGGGTTGCAATTTGTTGCCAGATGC
>JBCCFC010001489.1:0-2510 GCA_039029935.1 Chloroflexota bacterium | reverse complement strand
CCCGAAGGGCTCGCAATAAAGAGAACAGGAAAGCTTTAAAGTTTCTTTAATGCTGTTCAGCGTTTTTTGGACAAAAATTTGTGCAGGGTTAACGGGAGAAAAAAGTCTATTACTACTGTTGGGAAGGTTGATTTCGCATTTTATGACGGGATTACAAGATCCACATTCTCAAACAAGATTTCGTTTTATTTGCTGGGCTGGCGTTATGATTTGCGCATTGCTGGTGTCTGCGGGTGAAATCATCTATACAGGCGGCATAGGGTTTGCATCTATCTCGGCAGCGAGCAGTGTGGCAAATGGCTCGACAGCCCCGTCAACAGAGATCAATGCCTCTACCATCAATATTGGCAACTATGTATGGCGCGACCGCAACCGTAATGGGATTCAAGACGAAGAGCCAACCGACGGCATCAATGGCATTGTCGTGCGGCTCTTTAATGAAGGCGATGACCCGACGGCAGTTCCACCCGTTGCCACCACAGTCACAACCGACAACAATGCTGGTGAGTCGGGCTACTTTCTCTTTACAGGGTTGGGGGCCGGGTCCTATTTTGTCCAGTTTGATCTCAGTACACTGCCATCTGGATACTTGGTCTCGCCACCCCACAGCGGCTCCAACGATTTACTCGACTCGGACGCAGACCAAACAACAGGTATCACGCCAGCAACGGGTGTCATGACCGTTGAAGAGCAGGACCTGTCCTTCTCAATGGGCATCTATCGCCTCCCCGATCTAACGCTGAGTACAACCGACGGCGGTGCATCGACCTTCCCTGGTGGCGTCATTCTCTATACCTTGGCCTATGACAACACTGGTGACTTCAACGCGACAGGCGTCGTCATCTCCAACGTCGTCCCCGACCACACCATCTTTGACAACGAAAATAGTGCGACTGGCTGGTCGTGTGAGGATGGCGACGCTGCGGGCACAGCCTGCACCATCAGCATTGGGACTGTCACCCAGAGTGGCAGTGTCATTTTTGCCGTGCGTGTTAATAATCCACTGACTGTTGGTGTATCCCAAATCGAAAACACCGCTTTTATCAGTGCCGATGGACCTGTCGTCGAAACCATTCTCAATAACAACCTCGACAGCGATGAAACACCGATTGGTGGCTTGGGCGCACCGCTAGACCCAACGGCCATTGAGTTGGTCAGCTTTGTGGCTGTCCCCACCAACGACGCCATCCGTGTCCGCTGGGAAACCAACAGCGAGGTTGACACCTTTGGCTTCCACCTCTACCGCAGCACCAGTGAACAGTTAGCTGAGGCTGTCCGTGTCAACATGCAAATGGTCCCTGCCCAAGGAGAATCCGGCGGTATCTACACCTACCTTGATGAGTCTGCACTCGCCAATGTCGCCTATGCCTACTGGCTGGTCGAAATTGAGAATGGGGTGGAGGCGCAGGCGTATGGACCCGTGCGGGCGACGTTGCAGGTGGCGAGTGTTGGCTATTGGGTGTATTTGCCTGCTGTGGCGCGGTAGAATAAAAAAGCAGTGTCGCAGATTGCCAATCTGCGACACTGCTTTTTATTGGCCGAAGCGATGATTATCGCCGAAATCTCATTCAACGGTGAGCGCCCAAAGATAGGGTAAAAATTGCTCAGGTGTATCGATATCAATGGCATGATTGACGAGTCTATCTAATTCTTTTTCCTCATCAATCTGGTCTAAATAGATTTGAATTTGTTTGCTCAGAATTTCGTGAACTTGAAAACGATGATGCAACATACTGATAATCGTTTCACGCTGTTTACCAAGACGACCTGTTTCAACACCTTTTTCAATGCCCTGTTCAATGCCTTGTTCAATGCCCTCATCAAGTCCTTCTTGACGACCTTTTACAAGACCTCTTTCAAGACCTTTGTCATAACTCTTGCGTTCAAAATCCATCATGTACATCATTTTGTTTTCCTCCTCAATTACGTTCCACTCAATTTGAAATTTTTCCTGTAATGGTTCTGGCAACGCCATCATCCAATCGACCAGGCGTACCAGTCTGGCAATCTTTTCGTCCTTGATGCCGCGTTTATACAGCTCACGAATCATCCACACCTTCCAGCGTAGGCGTTCTTCATGATCATGGCGCGTATCCATTGTCTTGAGATTTGCCATCGTTACGACTGCAAATGGATTGGGGTTCTTTTCCAATTCTGCCCATTTGCTCTTATAATCCAGTAGTTTCTTGGTAAGAAACTCAAATTCGACTTTACAGCCCCATTGCTCTTTTTTATAAGTTTTGGGTTTCCAGCTAGGATCATTATCTGTTAAGATAGCAATAGAGACGACATGGATACGATACTTATCGTAGATTCGGTAATGGTAGATATACATGCGCTCTTCAAAATCGGTTTCGCGTGAGCCTTGTATCTCGATGTGATTTAACACATGCATCGGGTGTGCGAATGCGGATATTGGTGGGCTTGATGTCGCGGTGGATAATAGGCGCAAATGCGTTTGCCTCACGGTCGTAGAAGCCATGCATCGCTATCAGTGCCCTCATCACCTG
>JBCCFC010001488.1:0-2516 GCA_039029935.1 Chloroflexota bacterium | reverse complement strand
GCTGGTCTGCTGACAATTGGCACAGCCCCGTTCATTTATGCCGATTTATATGACACTCGTTTCTTCCGTGAAGATGTCGCCGATTTAGCGACTTGGTTGCGAGAAACAACAACGGCTGATGATGTTATCTTTGTTGATCAACGCTATCCCTTTGGCTTTTATTATGACAATTTCTCGAACCGTGCGGACATCGAACCTGTGGGCGATGAACAGGCCGTAGCTCAGTATCTATTTGTCGATATTAATACGATTGATCAACGACTCAATGAATGGGCGGCGGATGCCCAACGCGTCTTTTGGGTACAGTGGTTTGAGAGCGATACAGACCCACGACGTTCTGTTCATTTTCTATTAGACAAAGAGGGAAATCGGGATGGCGAACGCTCTTTTCAGGGGTATCGTGTAGAATGGTGGACATTGACACCACCCACCCAATTTAAACTTGCCAACCGTTTTGAACCTGTTGTCTATCGCATTCCGCCCATGATTGAAACCGTTGAGGTAGCGTTTCCAACCGAGCCAGTGCTTGCAGGTGAGTCGATTGATGTGGTCATTCGTTGGCAGCGCGTAGCACATAGTGAGATTAACCATCCGCTCAAGGCACGGATTGCCCTCTATAATGGCGAGGGCGCACGACTGCTTCAGCGCGATGAACGTATTCTCAATGACCGTCATTTGCTGCCTGCGGAGTGGTCAATGGATGACCAGCCATTGAATGTCTATAACATCAACACGACTGAGCTTGCATCAAATGGTGGTTTACCTACCGGAACCTATACAGTACGCTTGTTGGTCTATGATGCGGAGACGTTAGACCCATTTGGTATTGTGAATGCAGATGGGCAACCTGTTCAGGATTTTATTGAAGCTGACATCGCCACAATTCAAATTAAATCAGAATAAAATCTCTATCGTTGTGATGTGATTAATAAAGTTGATGGGGGTATGCATAATGAAGCCAACACCACCAATGTCGCCAAGCCTGCCGCTTGCAGGGCATCTGTTTGAATTTCAAAGGGATCGAACACATTTCCTCCAACGGTGCTATGAAAAACATGGCTCTATTTTTGGGATCAAACTTGGGCCAAAGCCAGCGGCTGTGCTTGTTGGTCCAGAAAATAGCCGACTATTTTTTGACGAGACTGATAAAAAACTGAATATGCATAAATCCTATCAGTTTCTGGCAGCAAATTTTGGTGAAATTGCCTTTCTCGGACCACACGAAGTCTATCTCAATCATTGCCCTGTACTGCACCTGCCTTTTAAACGCTCCAAGATGGTCCATTACATTGCCGTGATGCAAGAAGAGGTCAATCTTTGGATCGACTCGCTGCTGGATACGGTTGATAACACTGGCTATGGCGAATTTGAGCTAACATCACACATAAACAGCGTTGTGCAGAGAGTGGCGGCGCATGCCTTTATGGGTAAAGCGTTTCATCAACGTATGGGGGACGAATTCTGGGCACATTACACCGATATTGGTAAAGCATTGGACCCGGTGCTGCCACCCAACTGGCCGCTCCCCAAGTTCCGCCGTCGTGACCGTGCACGTGATGCCTTGCGCACATTGCTTACCCCGTTGATAGAAGAACGGCATCAGTCCCACGAAGAGCATAATGATTTTTTACAGGAATTTCTCAACGCACAATATAAAGATGGCAGCACCCCAAATACTGAGGAGATACTGTCACTGCTCCTTGGGCTGATGTTTGCAGGACATGAAACAACGGCTGGGCAGGCAGCATGGACTGTAATTCACCTGCTCCAGCATCCAGCATACGCGCAAAAAGTCCAAGAGGAGATTGGTACACATCTACCCAACGACTGCGAAATCACTGCCAAAGAGATGCGGCAACTCAAACACATCGACTGGGCTATTCGTGAAAGTGGCCGACTCCGCCCCTCTGCCGATTTGATTATGCGCACGGCGGATGAGGACATTGTGGTTGGTGATTACCGCATTCCAGCAGGCTGGATAGTGATTCTCGCCACAAGCACAAGCCACTTTCAGCCAGAGCTATTTGAGTCACCAGACCTATATGACCCATTGCGCTTTGCTCTCAATCGCGCTGAGGACGAGCAGCACCGCTTTGCCATAACTACGTTTGGCGGTGGGCTCCATAAATGCACAGGCATGAACTTTGCCAACAACGAAATGATGATTATCACTGCCCTGCTATTTCAACGGCTTGAACTCGAACTACTCACACCCAATCCAGGTATCGAAAGCAGCTTGGGGGCCAATCGACCGACAGAAACGATGATTCGATATCGTCAAAAATAACCAGAGAAGGAGATAGGGTGATGGGGTGATGGGGTGATGGGTTGAAGAGTTGAAGGATTGAAGGGTTGAAGAGCGACTAACTTACCTTGTCACCCCATCACCCCATCACCCCATCACCCCAACACCCCAACACCCCAACACCCCAACACCCAAACAGCGTAGCTGGTTATTTTTGTAGATATAGAATCAAAGTTTCTGGCGGGGGGGTGGCCCCCAAGCAGCGGTCGAT
>JBCCFC010001487.1:0-2524 GCA_039029935.1 Chloroflexota bacterium | reverse complement strand
GCCAAATGGGTGGCTGGATACAACACAATGGAGCAGTAGCTCCCAACGTGGCTTGAGCTTCAAAACGAAAAGCTCTCAGAGCCGATCCCGCCAGGCGATGTGGAGTGGATATGAAAGGGTGTTTGGGAAAGATGAGCATAAATCAATCTTTTCTCTCACCCTTTTATTTTGCAAATTTTTCTGGCTATTTGAGGTCTAGCAGGGTGCAAAACCAGACCTTTGGGGGGTATCCGTCGATTATTCAGGCGTACCTAAGTTTCACTGGACACCTCCCGAAAGTCTTACCCCACAAAGGCTCAAATAGCCATTTTTCTAAGCGCAGAAACAGCAAGCTGTTACCTGACATCTGACGATAGAGAAAATAGTAAGACCTTCGGCATTGGTCCCTACAGTGATCATGGCCGACATTCTTAATGAGGTATTGCATGAACACCACAAAATATAAACGAATTTTATTAAAAATGGGTGGCGAAGCACTCGCTGGCGAAGGCGGTTTTGGCATTAACCCAAAATTAGCCGAAGAACTGGCCGAAAGAATTTTGGCTGTCGCACACATGGGGATAGAAGTCGCGGTTGTCATCGGTGGCGGCAATATTTGGCGTGGCGCACAGGATGGTGGTGCGCATGGCATGGTTCGTGTGACGGCTGACCATATTGGCATGTTGGCGACCGTGATGAATGCATTGGCACTCCAAGATGCGTTAGAGCGTCTCGGGATGCCGACACGTGTGATGACAGGGGTGGAAGTGCGGGCTGTGGCTGAACCGTATATCCAAAGACGTGCGATGCGCCATTTGGAAAAAGGGCGAGTCATTATCTTTGGCGCAGGCACAGGGAATCCCTATTTTACCACTGATACCGGGGCAGCGCTACGTGCATTGGAAATTAGCGCAGATATTTTGGTCAAAGCAACCAAGGTCGATGCCGTGTATGACAGCGATCCGAAGGTGAATGCGGATGCCAAACGGCTTCCTACGCTGGCATATATTGATGCACTCAATATGCGTGTCGGGGTGATGGATAGCACAGCCATTGCCATGTGTATGGACAATGACTTGCCGATTGCAGTTGTGGATCTTTGGCAAGAGGGAGCACTTGAAAAGGTGGTGATTGGCGAAGAGGTGGGGACATTTATCTCCAAGTAATGACGGCTGATTCTATACATATAAGCAAACTAAAGGCAAAACGGTTTTTCTGTCCAGAAAAAGTTTGCTAAAATAACGAGCCGAATAGAATGACCCTTGAGCGAAAGATGTTGATTGGTTCTTTATTGAATAGAACAGTATAAATCAGTAACACAGATTGGTTATCTGTGATGCAGGTAGCCAACCTGCGATACTGTCATACCCTATAGATAGTTTTTGTAGAGCGGTTCTATTGTACTCTGTATGTGTCGTAGACATCCTTGTCTACTATACCATCTTGTCTAAAATGACGAATCCGGCCCCTTCAAGAACTCAACCTCCTCGGCTGTCGATTCTCTCCCCAAAATCTCATTGCGATGTGGATAGCGGCCAAAGCGGTCGAGAATATCTTTGTGTTTGATCTCAAACTCTAGTGCGTCGATAGCACCAAAAAGCTGCATGGCGACTTCGTGAACAACCAATGACTCGCTATGCATGTAGGGCATGTATAGAAAATGCTTCTTGATTCCTTCAAGCTCTTGGTCTGCCCCAACAGCAACGGCCTCCTGTGCCAACGCCAACGCCAACGAATCGCTGGCAAATGATGCAGGTTGGTCACGAAACATGTTGCGCGAGAACTGGTCGAGTACAATAATTTCGGCCAGCCGTCCCTCTGCCGTCTCGCGCCAAGTGAAAAGTTCGCATTTATTTGCTGCCTCATGCACGTTACTAAAGCGGTCACGAATTAGCTGGTCGAACTCTGGGTCTTTGACCCAATGCTGTTTTGGCTCAATTTCCTCAAACCAAAAATGTAAGATGTCTTGATAGTTCATATTATGTATACTCCCTGATAAAAAAGTTGAAAGGTTGAAAGGTTGAAGAGTTGAAGAGTTGAAGAGTTGAAGAGTTGAAAGGTTGAAGACTCATCACTGTTCACTCATCACTGTTCACTGTTCACTGTTCACTGTTCACTGTTCACTCATCACTGTTCACTCATCACTGTTCACTCATCACTGTTCACTCTTCACCCATCATTACTCACGATTCACGCCAATACCCCACTCATAAACAAGTTGTCCTCCAAGCCACCCACTGGTGAGGACGAGGATACCCCCCAATAGAAGCAGGACGGTCAGTAAGAGGCGTTGAGATGAGTTGTCAAGTATGTCTTTGTTGGCATCACGATTGCGCTGCTGAAATAGCCACTGCTGATATAAAATTGCACCATAGGTGACCAATAGTCCTAGCCCTGTGGTGATATGATTGTTTAGCAGTGTTTGATAGGGGGGTTGTGGCGGCAAGATAGACTGATCAATTAGCCCACTTAACACGGCAAGAGCCGCACAGACCCATCCTATACGCATTGGCCACCATGTCAGAGTGCGCAATGTATCTCTCAT
>JBCCFC010001486.1:0-2528 GCA_039029935.1 Chloroflexota bacterium | reverse complement strand
GTTCCGTCCCTACTCGTGTCAAAGGCATCAGACACGAGTAGGGACGGAACACAAACCTTGTTCAGACTCTATATGACCAACACATTTTTTAGATAAATAGAGGTGAAGTATGGCAAGAAAAATGACATTTAGGGAGTGTACACGCGTCAAACTAGAAAATCTTTTTGGGCTGCGCAAGTCGCTAAATAACCCAGCGTTAGATAGGTGGCTACAAACAGATGTTACTGTCTCTGAGCATGAAAAAGTCGTACTTAAAGCATTTCAAGCAGGGCTTATGATTAATGGAGAAGCATGGAATGAGCATGAACTATCCATGAATTTTATTGGTCCTGTCCTGTCAATGGCACAATTATCAGAGTTATATCGCTTCAACCTCTTTTCCCAGCGGGAGATAGGGACAACGGTTGCGAGCGTTGAAGAGGATATTGAACTTAGCGGTAAGCCGGATGGTATTATTGCAACGGGCTTTTGGGAACCTGAGATACCGATGTTTGCATTTAGCGAATATAAAAAGGACCTTGATAGCAGTGGCGACCCCGCAGGGCAAGCATTGGCGGCCATGCTTGTTGGGCAAACACTCAATAAGAATGGCCCCAATCCTTTGTATGGATGTTATGTTGCTGGGTATAGCTGGAGCTTCCTTGTATTAGAAGGAAAGCACTACACGATTAGCCGTAACTTTTCATCACAAACGGACGAAGTTTTTGATATTCTACGGATTTTGAAAGCACTGAAGTTAATTCTGATGGACTTGACTTCCTAAAAAATCCTCATTAGAGGAAAAGAGTATGATAGAATTTCTTCAAGATACCAAATATCTTTTTTCTGGAATTATTGGGGGCGGTGCATTTAGTGCTTTCATCATTACACATAACCTGCACACCTATCGCCATCCAGAAGACCTTTTAACGAAACATGAAGATTTTTGGAAGATGTTCAATCAAGATACACCTGAAAACAGGAAAAAGTTTGTTCAACAGCAGAAAGATATTGCACAGCTATGGCTAGTAATCTCTATTTTTCCGCTTTCTCTATGCCTTCTGAATGTAATTGCACTCATTGTCGCTTTTGCTCGAAGGTTTATCCTGTAACGTATGGCGATCACGCTCTTTACAAGCTGAGTGCTTGCTAGACATGTTTCTCTACTTTATGAAACCAAAAATTTGTTTTCATGTATTGCGTTTATTTTGCATATTCCTTATCCTGACAACGCACACAACCCAGCTAAATGCCGCCAGCAGCGAAGAACCCCTCGTCTTCGCCTTCTACTACGCATGGTTTGATGAAAACACATGGACATCGGGTACACTCAGCGATTTGCCGACACAGCCCTATGCCAGCCGTGACCGTAGCGTGATGGTGCGTCACATGCAACAGGCACAGCAGGCGGGCATCGACGCGCTCATGGTGGCGTGGTATGGGCCTTATCAAAATTCGACAGAGACACATCTGATTGCGATTTTGGATGAAGCGGCCAAGCTCAACTTCAAAATCGGCATTCTGTTTGAGACGGACTCACCTTTTATGCGTGGTACGGGGGCTATCACGGGTGGGCTGCAACATGCCTTGTCACGCCACATGCAACACCCTGCCTACATGCGGATTGATGGACGCCCGCTCCTGTTCTTCTGGCGACCACACATGTACACAGTCGCAACATGGTCGCAAATTCGCAGCCAAACCGACCCAGCATATAGCAGCATTTGGATTTCTGAGGGGATTGATGTCTCCTATTTATCGGTCTTTGATGGGCATCACCTCTATAGCAACACATGGAATCCGCCCAGCGATTTAACTTATACCAATCAGAAATTTGCACAAAGGGTGAGCAATGCCCGTCAACAATATGGTGGCTATAAGTATTGGGTGTCCACCGTCATGCCCGGCTACAATGACGTGTTGATTCGACCCAACGATGGATTTGCCCACAGCCGTGCCAATGGCGACTACTATGCGCAATCTTGGCAGGCAGCGATTCTTAGCAAACCCGATTGGATCGTCATCACCAGTTTCAACGAATGGCCCGAAGGCACCTACATCGAACCCAGCGTCAAATACGGCTCACAATACCTCACACTCACACGCACTTGGAGCGAAGCCTTCAAAACCAGTCGCGGCTACACCATTCAAGCCGCCCAGGTAAATCTCCAATCCATCCCCCCTACACCCAACGCAATCTCGAACTCAGCCAGTCAGCCAGTCAGCCAGTCAGCGAGCCAGCCAGCCTCCCCTACACCCCCACACCCCCACACCCCCACACCCCCACAGCCTCCCGCGGGACCAACCGCCTACGTCAACGTTACGCTCCTCAACCTACGTCAACAGCCCAACCAAGAAAGCCAAGTCCTCGCCCAAATCCCCAATCAAGTCGCCATGCCCATCACCGGACGCAATCCAGTTTGGCCGAATTGGTGGCAAGTCCAGTACAATAGTGTCGTGGGGTGGGTCTATGCGTCGATGGTGCAGACCAGTGGTGCGTTACAGAATGTGCCATTGGTGGATGCCAGCAGTCAGCAGCAAAATCGCGG
>JBCCFC010001485.1:0-2552 GCA_039029935.1 Chloroflexota bacterium | reverse complement strand
CTTGCGGTCGCCCTGGTGTACAGGCTAGGGCGACCGCAAGGGTATGCCCCTACGATAGTGTTTAATATCTACTTGACCATTACACTTATGCTCAGATTGTCGCAATCAAGACAATGATGGCCTAGTTTCACCTCTAGTTGATGACGACAGATACCTATACGTTGAAAATGGACTTACAAAGTTTATGGTTCTTTTTTCCCCCTGTCAAATCTCTAAGATTCTAATGTGATTCAGCCAAGCGCACAATCTCTCGTTGCTCTGGCACGTCGTCCAGATAGGACTGTCGCCATCCATCATCTTCGATATAGGTGGCGATGGTTTGAAGGCGGTCGTAGGCAATGGTCAATAGGGTTGCTTCGTAAGGGTCATTGAGGGCTGCAAGCAGTTGGCGGCAGAGGAGATACAGTCGGAATGGTGTGGTCGATGTCATCAACTTGGGGCTATGTTCGGCATAGGCAATGCTGGCCGTAATCTCTGCTTCGGAAAGGGTGTTGTCGATTAAAAAGTGGGCGAGAGCAATGCCAGCCTGACTTTCGGCAATGGCGTGTGTATGCCCCGTGTACTGGAGGTTGGCAAATGCGTCGCGGTAATGCTGCAACATCGCCGCATAATCCCCCAGCAGATAGGCTCGCCAGGCAAGCGAATTGAGGACGATACCTGCCCGATCCTGATGGTTTAGTTCGTGGAGAATCGTGAAGGCTTGGCGTAGATGGGTCTGCGCCTGTTCAAGCTGTCGTTGCCCCATAAAACAGTCCCCCAAACTCATCAATGCCCACCCTTCCCACCAGCGAAAATCAAGTTCTCGATACATCACCAAGGCTTGTTCCAGCAGAGATTTGGCGTCATGATAGCGTCCAAGCCGATTATACATGGCCCCACGGTGCATCAGACAACCTGCCTCTAGCTCTTTTGAGTCTATTTGACGGGCAAGTGCGGTCGCCTGTTTGAGGTTTTGCGCCGCCTGTTGAAAGGTCCCTGGACATTCACGAAAGAGACTCCCCAAATTGGACAACCCGATGGCAATGCCATAGCGATCGCCGATTTCTTGGGCGATTTCAAGGGCCTCGGCAAAGTATTGATAGGCTTGGTCATATTGGTAGACGTCACATGACCGAACGCCCAAATGGTTGATTGTCCGCGAGATGCCCCCTTTATTCCCTGTGTTGCGATAGATGGTCAGGGCTTGTTTTAAATAGGATTCAGATGCATCAAAGTCGCCTATCACATCATAGAGTGCTGCCATCGAATTGAAAAGCTCGCTCTCTCCTTGTTTGTCGCCAATGGTCTGATAAATTTTGAGGCTTTGCGCCAAATATGTTTGCGCTTCTTCATAGTGTGTTAAATCGAGGGCCATCCGTCCCAATGAGTTGGCGGCTTTGGCCTCACCCTGCACATCGTTGAGGGCTTGGTGCATGGTCAGGCTTTGCTTGAAGTATGCAATTGCGTCTTGGGGGTCCCCGATGACGTGGCTAACATGCCCCAAATGCGCAAGTAGTCTGGCAATGTCTCGTTGTTCACCGAGTTGTTGGGCAAGCGCAAGTGTAGACGTAAAGATGGATTGTGCGCTGTCAAAATCACCCTGCAAGACCAAGACTTGTCCATAGGTACTTTGACTCTCAATCAACAGGGGATCGTGATTGGCCTGCTGTGCATGTGTCACCGCCCGTTGCGCTTGGGCAATTGCAGTGGGAAGCTCGCCAATCATCATCAGGTAGCTGGCTTGACGTAGTGCAGCATGGGTGCGTGGTTCAGGCCGACCGATTTCATGGGCGAGTGCGGTTAATAGATCCAAATCCGCTTTTTGTGCTGTGGCATTGCCGATGCGCGCATAAAGTTTCTCGCGCATGAGCAATGTTTGATAGCGTTTCTCCTGCTGAATGGCTGTATCCTGTGAAGCCAAGTCCTGTGAAGCCAAGTCCTGTGAAGCCAAGTCATAGGCTAGGTCATAAGCCCTGGTCAAATAGGTCAATGCTTCGGTGTTGGCATACTGGTCTGCTGCATGGACGCCCGCCTGATAGGCATAGGTATATTCCTGATCGGGATGACCCGCGTGTCGCCAATGCATCATCAACTGTGAAGCATATCGAGGGTTATTGGGGTACAGTTGTTCAATCGCCTCGGCAACCCGTTGATGATGCCTTTTGGTGGTTTCGGCAGGGAGCATTGCCAGCAAGCCATCACGAATTTTGGCGTGTCGAAACTGCCAGCGTTCATCGGTGACTTCTAACACGGCAGCATCGGCACAGGTCGCCAGCCAATGGTCATCGGGCGGATATTCGCCGCTGAGTTTTTGCAGAACCGCCATATCCAAGGTTCGCCCCGCCACAGCCGCCAATTCTAATAAACGATGGTCTTTGTCAGGAACCCGTGCCAAGCACCGCTCCACAATTGTCTGAATCCCGTTGGGGAGCAATGTTGTTGGCAAAGCACTTGTACCAATCTGGTGTAGCCCACCCATCTCTTGGGCCAAGGTACGGATCACTTCGACCGCAAAAAAGGCATTGCCTTCGGTCTCACGCTGGAGTAGTTGGAGCAAGTCCCCCTGCTCGCCG
>JBCCFC010001484.1:0-2558 GCA_039029935.1 Chloroflexota bacterium | reverse complement strand
GTTAAATCCCCCTCCTTTTGCACAAAAATAAGGTATAACACCAATTTTGGGTTCAGTCTTATCACGGAGAGATGAAGGAGAATACAATGACAGCGAATACACCTGTGATGCATGATCTGTTTGGCGGTCAGACAGATGGTGGCTTTTTGGGTATCCCGATGGCGAATATTGGAGACGTGGGCAATGCGAGCATGGTGCTACTGGGTGTGCCAACAGCGACACCGTATGCGTCAGTCGGGGCCTATTGCGCAGACGCGCCAGACACAATCCGCCGGGCTATGGGTTGGCCGGAGGTGTTGGGGCATCATGATTTTGATGTCGGTGGGCCGATTCTGCCTGCTGGTGTAACTGCCGTGGATTGGGGTAATTTGGGCTATACCAAGGATGCAGCACAAAATCGCACACAGGTGGCAGCGGCGGTAAAGTCCATTCTGGACGGTGGGGCAGTGCCGATTGTGTTCGGTGGCGACGATTCGGTGGTGATACCTGTCTTGCAGGGATATGCCAAGCATGGTCCCATTTCGATTTTGCAGATTGATGCACATATTGACTGGCGTGATGAAGTGAACGGTGAGCGTTGGGGGTTGTCGAGTACACAACGGCGGGCAGCGGAGATGGATTGGGTGGGCCAGCAGGTATTGGTCGGGGCGCGCAGCGTGGGCAGCGCACGGACAGCCGACTATGAACACGCCTTGAGTACGGGAGCCACGATTATCCCTATGCGTGCGTTCCGACGGCAGGGCATTGATGCTGTGGTTGATGCGATTCCGGCTGGGACAAAGCTTTTTGTCACCTTGGATGTTGATGGGCTGGACCCGGCGATTATGCCATCGGTGATTGGTCCAGCACCGGGTGGGTTAAGCTATTGGGACGTAGTGGAACTGATTGAGCGGGCAGCGGCAAAGGCAGGATCGATTGCTGGCTTTGATATCGTGGAGTTGTTGCCCAGCGCGGATGTAGGAGCGCAGGGGGCGCGGCTTGCTGCGCGGATTGTGGCAACGATGATGGGGCTAATTGGGCGAGGGTAGACTGATATGAATTAGTGACCTCAGCAAATAGAGTGATTAGCCAAGGATGAGGGGCAAAAATGTGCGTGTCGAACTTTCTGTCTGCAATAATTCTGTAACAGCATCTCTCGCGGAATGGGCTGCTGTGTGTACCGAACTCCAGTCATCCTCTTGTGTGTAGGAAGTACCAGCAAAAAACAGCTTTTGATCAATCGACTCAGATAATACACGCGAGATGTAGGATGGTGCATCATCCTCTAGGTAGGCCGCGCGAATGAAAGGCTCTTCATTCCAGTTCTGCACAATGTGTTTGACATAGGTTTGGGATGGGACACTATCAAATACCTCATCCAGTTCGCGTAGCATTAAATCCCGCTGTGCATCGCCCGACAATGCTTGATATCGCTCGGCTTGCGCGCCGATAGCAAACAGCCCCAAGATATTGGTCGTTGTATCCTGAGCAACTGTAGCGTCATAGTAGGTTCGTTGCCCACCGTTCGTGTAACTATCAGGAAAGTCTAAAAAGGTCGGATAGAATTTCTCAGTAAACTCGATAAAGGCTTTGAACCCACTCCAAATGTTTGCCTCTGCAATGGCTTCTGTTTTGTTGTCGGGCAGAGGCGGTATAAATTGAATATCGCCATCTTGCAAAATCTTGAGTGGTACGCTGACAATTACTTTATCAGCCTCATGGGTTAGTCCATTGCTATCTGTCAATCTAGCCCGATTTCCACTGTAGTCAATTGCAACGATCTGCGTGTCAAAAGTCATTCTTGCACGTATTGAGGGTACAACATACTCATCAAAGAAATCAAACCAAGTTGAGTTGACGAATTTACCATCGGTATAATCCTCTAACGGCCCCGTATATAATTCACCTCCTTGAAAATAACCATAGGTGTCCGCCTCACTATACCTGCGAATCTGGGTTGTGATCTCTATATCTGAGTCATTCACAATATCAGGGAGTTCTGTATCCGCAACATGGAGCCACTCGCCACCGAGTGGAATGGGAAAGTCGGCAAATGTTGTCGTCCGTTTCATCCTGCCGCCATAGGTAGGCGAGGCTTCAAGAATTTGGAAATCGATACCCTGTTGGGCCAACAAATATCCCGAAGCCATCCCCCCCGCACCAGCCCCAATAATGATCACCGAACCTGAGAAACGCGTACTCTTACCACCAATGTTCCACCCATTGATAAACGGTTGGAAGGGGATGGATATCCCCAACACACTACATAGCTTTATAAAATCTCGTCTATTCATAATTTTTTACACTACGTGCATGAGCACGGTCCATACACTGTATGGTGACTTGTTACCATCAGTTTTCACTATATGAACCATGCCCTCATTCACATGATCTGCTGAAGCTCCTCCAAAATTGTTTTGGCCTTATTCGTATAACCATAAAACGATTTGCCAACCTCGTCAATAGGCCAAAGTTGTTTTAGAATGGTTTTTAATGATTCGCCATCATCGGCATTGACAAACCAATCGGCTTGTGCATTTTCTCCTGTCCATATGAGGATAGCAGCCCGCTCTCCGCTG
>JBCCFC010001483.1:0-2561 GCA_039029935.1 Chloroflexota bacterium | reverse complement strand
TTCATCTTCACTCCTTACAACTTGTTTCTTACCCTAGCTGTTGAATTTTCGAGCTTATCAAAACACATGAGTGTCATTTGTAAAAACTTAAGTATTTTAAACAAATTTCTTTTTGACTTTTAAAATGGGCGAACCGCCAGGTTAAAGATCTAAAAACGTTAATCAATACCTGTCTGGATAGGAAGCCCTTTGAAGCATTTCGGGCATTGCTCGGTGAGATGATTGATGATGTATAATCGCCTCAGATAATCTACTCCCGCCAGATTGGACGCGTTAAACACGTTGGTCCTCCACCGCCTTTGAGACACAAATCTGCGCCTTCATAGGTCACGACCTCAACACCTGCATCCATCAAGCGTTGCTCAGTAATTGGGTTTCCAGACAACATGATACACCGCCCGGGTGTCACGGCCAGCACGTTGGTCGCCATGCTGTCATACTCAGCGTCAGGCACTTCGATCAGCGTCCACCCCATCGACAGTAGCCGCTGACGAAATGGCACAGGCATCATCTTGGAATAGACGACGGCCTTTTTGTGGTCAACCGGGCTGATGAACGAGAGCAGGTGCAAACAATCATCAGGTCCAGTCCAGTGGGGCAACGGTACAAAGATGACCTCATCCACGTCATCACCCAAGAGTGCAGTCAACTGACGGATGCCCTCGGCGTTGGTGCGATAGCCTTCGCCGACAGCAACAATGCGCTCTTCCAGCCACAACACGTCGCCACCTTCGAGTATGCCCTCGCCCGTGATTTCACCCACAATCGGCACACCTATTTGGTGCAGAAATGCAGCCGCAACCGTTGGTTCATTGTCGCGCGCCGCCTTGCCCATGTTGCAGAGGATGACGCCGCTGTTGCTGATAACAAGTGGATCATGGGTGTAGATGGAGTCTAGCCCAACTTGGTGATCCTCTGGCAAGGTCATTATTTCTAGATCAGATTCCCTGCCAAAGGATGCCAACAGATCGACAAACTGTGCATATTCTCGCTGCACCGTGTCAAAGTCCTGTCGTTCGGGATAAAAGAGCGATTGCCACTGTGCATCCATATTGTGTTGGCTGAGATGCGAGTGTTGTGGGTGTTTGAGCAAAACCAACTTAAGGTCACTGACCATTGATTGTGAACCGTAGTGTTTCATCATATTTCCTTTCATGCTATTCTCCAATCGGCAACGCATTCAACTGCGCCCGATATTGCTTCCATTGCGGCATAAAGCGATCCATCAAGGCCACAAAACGGGCGTTGTGGGTTGGCTCGATGAGGTGGGTCATCTCATGAGCCACGATGTATTCGAGATAGATGGGTGGTTTCTTGGCAAGCTCGGTGTTGAGACGGATAGTATGGGCTTGCGGGTTGCAACTGCCCCACTTGGTTTTCATGCGGCGGACAAAAAAGCGAGCGACGTTGACATTCATCAACAATTCCCATTTGGCAATCAACGGGGGAATGGCTTCGTGGAGTTGCGCACGATACCACGCATCCATCAGCGCATGTCGCTTCTCAGTATCGGCTCCCGTGCGTACATGCATGACAATGGCGGTGGGGTGTAGCTCGACTGAGGCGGGGTGGTTGCTCTCAACAATGTGAAGCAGGTAGCGTTTGCCCCAGAGGTAATGGCTTTCACGCTCCAGATAGTCACGGGGTGGTTCGCGCTCTTGGGTCTGAAATTTGCGTCGTTGACGTTTGATCCAGTCGAGCTTGGTGATGGCAAAAAGCCGAATCGTCTCTAGCGGCATATGCATGGGTGCGGAGATGCGCACGTCGCCGTCGGGTGGATAGACGCTGAGGTGAATGTTTTTGATTTCTTTGTGACGCACATCGGCGGTGATGTCGCCCAGTGTGATTTGTGTGTTCATATATTATAGCGTGTCAGCGTTTCAGCGTTTCAGCAGGTCAGCATGTCAGCGTTTCAGCACTTCAGCGTTTCAGCACTTCAGCGGGGCAGTATTCTGCACTGACCCACCGACCGCTGATCTGCCGACTACCGACCCACCACTTAATACGCCTCCTTTTGCTCCCAGATAATGAGAAAGATATGCTCAACTAAATCTTTATCCCCAAGCAATTTATGCAATTTACGCTTGATGGTTTGTTCACGCGCTGGGTGGCCGCGCCAATCATCGTGGCTGGCATCTTTGACGGTTTTATCAATCTGCTGTGCCAGCGTGATCAGCACGTCTTCACTAGCATCATGACCCACATTATCCACATCAGGGCTACCAACTTCATAGACCACACGCTCCTCGGCCAACCGCAACACCTGTGTTCCGGCTTTGTTGAGGTTATCGTAGATCGCACGGATGGCTGGGCTACCCTGCAACGATTCGGGAACATCTTCTTTATATCCTTTGTGGACTTGTTTGGCGAGTTCCTCCATCCAGCGTAGATAGGCGGCGTAGTCGAGGGCCTTGCTTTTGCGTTCAGCGATGATCTTATCCAATTGTTGTGACATTTCATTATAGTAGGCGGGGTTGTTGAGATGTGTCTTGATGATGGTGCTGCGGACGTTGTTTTCGATGGTTTCGGCAACACTCTCAGCACTGGTCTGATCACTGCCA
>JBCCFC010001482.1:0-2565 GCA_039029935.1 Chloroflexota bacterium | reverse complement strand
GTTGAACCACTCACCACACGCGAGGAGGAAATTCTTCATTTTGTCGCCGAGGGGTACAGTAATCAACAGGTGGCTGACAAACTGATCATCAGTATTGGTACGGTAAAGCGGCATATGTCAAATATTTTAGGGAAACTTAGCGTGAAGAATCGCTCTCATGCGGTGGCACGGGCGCGGGAGATTGGGCTAATTGAATAGGGTGAAATTGGTGAATTGTTGAATTGGTGAATTGATGAATTGTTAATGCCCGTTGTTTGGGGTAGATGGTTCGCCTACACCCTTCTATAACTGATTAAATACACCCTTAACTGCATCTTTGGTTGGATGTCGTGTATCTGTTTCTATTGTATCCTTTGCTCACATGAACAAGTTTCAATCTGATAGTTCAAAGGGGAGGGAACAGAATGACAGAGCGCGATAAACGACTCAAGATTTCAGAGCGATGGGCCGTGACCTATTTTAGTATGTGGACAGGACAAACGTTGTCCATGATTGGCAGCAGCGTTGCCCGTTTTGCTATCATCTGGTGGATTACCGAGCAGACGGGTTCTGCGGTGACGCTTACCACATTGGCACTCTTTGCCTTTATTCCACAAATTTTTGTCGGTCCCATTGCAGGGGCACTCGTAGATCGCTGGAGTCGCAAAGGTGTCATGGCGGTGTCGGACTCACTTTCTGCACTCGCTGCTGCGGTGTTGGCCTATCTTTTCTGGATTGATGGGCTGGCAATTTGGCACATCTATATCATCACCTTTGTGAGTGCATTGGGGGGTACATTCCATGCTGCGGCGATGATGGCCTCGACTTCCTTGATGGTCCCAGAAAATCATCTGGCCCGTGTGCAGGGCATAAACCAAGCCGTCCAGGGTCTGTTGATTGTCGCTGGTCCACCGCTGGGCGCACTGGCCTTGGCCTTTATGCCGTTACACTTTATTATGGGCATTGATGTTGTTACTGCCATCTTTGCGGTTGCCCCACTCTTGTTTATTCGTATCCCACAGCCGTCGGTACTCCAGTCCGCTTCTGGTGATACGGTGCCAAAATCATCCGTTATGCAGGATGTCCGTTCTGGTGTCGCCTACATTTGGCAGTGGACAGGCTTGCTCTTTATCATCCTCTTTGGCGTCATCCTCAACTTTATCATCAACCCGGTTATGACATTGCTGCCCATTTTGGTCACAGAACACTTTAATGGCGGTGCGCCCCAATTGGCATGGATTGAAGCTGCATTTGGTGTGGGTCTACTTGGCGGCGGCATCCTGCTCGGTGTTTGGGGTGGTTTTCAGAAGAAGACATTGATGCTACCCATCGGGCTTATCGGCATGGCACTCGGTGGATTTGCCATCGGCTTTGCCCCCTCATCCGCATTTTGGATGGCCTGTGGTGGTATGTTGATTTTTGGGACAGTCAACTCGCTGTTGAATGGTTCTTTAATGGCTCTGTTGCAATCCATTGTCGAGCCTGAAATGCAAGGCCGTGTCTTCACCGTACTTGGCAGCAGTGTCCAGGCAGCGGTTCCTATCGGATTGTTGCTAGCCGGACCGATTGTAGACGCCATCGGCATCTCAGCGTGGTTTGTGATAGCGAGCGTGGTCATGTTGGCTATCGGACTGATTGTCCCACTGGTTCCACAAGTAATGAATCTGGAGGACTCTTCACCAAATGAATCGTCGAAGCAGTTGGCAGACAAACATCATAATGTTGAGCCACTTCCGCTGGATGCGATGAATACAATGGCTGTAGAAGCGTAGTTGCAAATAGTATTGAGAACATATCTAAATCTCCAAAGTGGGGCAATGAAATGAGGGCTACTCAATTTTTTGAAAAATTGAGTAGCCCTCATTTCATTGTTACACTCTAACAGACCTCAAAACATGGCCTTATGTTATAATGTCCCCGACTGCCAAACTTGGCAGACACAACCAATTATTCAACAACAAGGAGACAATTTATGAGCACAGTCAAAGCACCAACCAACCCAGAAGCCGACCCAAGAGTCAAGGCCGTTTTTGATGATATCCGCACGACGCGCAACACCGATTTTATTGGCAATGTCTGGAAATACCTTGCCTTTGATCCACCGTTGCTAGAGAGTGTCTGGGGCGAAATCAAAGAGGTGATGATGGCCGAGACGCTGATTGATAGCAAGACAAAAGAGATGATCTACACCGCAGTGTCCATTGCCAACGGCTGTGAGTACTGTACGCATTCACACACCAAGCAGGCCAAAGCACAGGGGATGACAGACGCTGAACATGCGGAGTTGATTCGCATTGTGATGCTTGCGACAAAGACGAATGCGTTGGCGGATGCGTTGCAATTGCCGTTGGATCCGGTGTTGGATGCCGGATGATTGTATTTGCCAGCAATGTATATCTGTAACCTTATTTTTGTGCAAAGAGAAGGGGTTTTAACTCATTAGTTACAAGTTAAGACGAAAGGAGGTTTGTCAGGATTGGGTTCTTGAGTGAATCTCCTGCACGAATATAGTGTTCATATCAAACTTAGCTTGCTGGTTTGACTTCTTTTGTGGTGCATTAATAAGTTTGACTGTTAGTTTTTCAC
>JBCCFC010001481.1:0-2588 GCA_039029935.1 Chloroflexota bacterium | reverse complement strand
CGGGTTGCACACGGGAGAGCCGGCAGTAGGACCCAAAGGGTTCCCCTGCCTAACTCCGCGAGCTTGTGGGTAATTTATTTTGTGGATTAGCCTAACTGCGTACTAATACGCATTGCCTGCATATTGACCACCATTAGTGAACCAGCGTTATTTGACCAGATTAACCACATTTGGAGGAAATGAATGATAGTTGATTCCATATGGAGAAAACAGCGAAATAGATACACATTTTTGTTGTTTATATTACTGCTTGCCGCGGCTTGGATACCAAGAACGATTGCGTTGGATGCGTTTGTCACCGTTGATGAGCGCAAATGGTTGGCGCGCTCGGCCAATTTTTACCAGGCGTTGACAGATGGCGATTATGTACATACCTTCCAACGAGCGCATCCAGGTGTCATGGTCACATGGGCGGGTACGTTGGGGCTGATGCAGCGATTCCCCTCATATCCTGATGAAACGCCGGGACAACTCACTGATGATGCCTTTGAGGGATGGCTCAGGGAAAACAGCACCCACAAACCTCTTGATTTGCTGATGGCTGGCCGTCGATGGATTGTGTTTGGCATCGCTCTGTGTATTGCGCTGCTCATCTATCCCTTGACCCGCCTTTTTAACCCTTGGATTGCCTTTCTTGCTGGATTGGCAATTGCATGGGATCCCTTTCTTCTTGCACTCTCGCGCCAACTCCACCCAGATGGACCACTTACGGCGTTGTCAACGCTCGCACTGTTTACCTTTTTGGCGTGGCTGTACACAGGACAACACTGGCGGTATTTGATTCCGTCAGCAATCGCAATGGGCATGGCAATCCTCGCCAAAACACCTGCCAGCATTGTGATGTTCACGGCGGGCATATTGACGATGACTGAGCAATGGTCACAATATCGTTCAGCAGAAACCAAAACGCTGCGGTTGATCCGCTCTTTTGCCATTTGGGTCGCCTTCACCAGCATCACTTTTGTTGCGCTTTGGCCTGCAATGTGGGTTGGACCAGAACTGATCCGTGCTGAAATCAGTGAGCAGTTGGGGAAATATTTGCTAGAAGGACATAATTTGCCCAACTATTTCTGGGGCGAAGTAACCAATGATCCAGGTACATTCTTCTACCCAGTCGTCTATCTGTTTCGCTCAACACCCATTACTCTGATTGGGTTGATTGCCGCGCTTGGCTGTCTGCTGTTGAATGGATGGCCGCTCAATCAATGCCACACCCGCCGTGTTACATTGGCCTTATTGCTTTTTGCCCTGACCTTCATGCTGATCATGACAATGGCTGCAAAAAAATTTGATCGCTATCTGTTGCCAATTTTTCCGGCTTTGGATGTTGTCGCAATTGTGGGCTGGGCAGCGATCATCAATCAACTTGGGCAATGGGTCAGACGAAATTATCTATATATCAAGAGATCGGTCGTCGTCGTGGCGGTGTGCAGTTTGCTGATTATCTCACAGGCGAAGTCGAATCTACACCATGCGCCCTACTATTTGACCTATTACAATCCATTGGTTGGTGGTGGACGTACTGCCCCCGATGTGCTGATGATTGGCTGGGGTGAGGGATTAGATCAGGTAGCAGAGTGGCTCAATCAGCAGGAGAATGCCGAACACCTCGACGTAGTTTCATGGTATGGCGACGGACCCCTGTCGTACTATTTGGAGACAGACCACAAAGTGCAGGCGTACTATGGCTCGGTCAATTTTTGGTTCGATAGCGAATATGCCGTTCTCTATGCCAATCAGTGGCAGCGACAAAATCCAGACCCATTGATCATTGATTATTTTATGGAACAACCACCCATTTTTACGGCCCGTGCGGGTAAGCTTGAACTGGCACATGTCTATCTCATTCCCGATTCGCCCCCGGCGTTCACGTCGCTTTACACCGATAGTGCAACTGCCTACGATGATAAAATTCGATTGGCTGCCTATTCGCTCAACGAACGAACGGTCCTTTCCGGCGAGCGTATTAAGTTGACGCTCTATCTAAAAAGTCTAAGCGAGATGGATGTTGACTATGAAGCGCATCTACAGTTGATGACGACAGACGACGTGGAAGTCTGGCATGATGAACGCTGGCCTTCGGGGCGCCCAACCAGCCAATGGCCGTTACAAGAAATCCGTCAAGATGCCTACACGATTGAGTTACCGCCAGGTTTAGCACCGCAAACCTATCAATTTTATCTGTCCTTTGTTAATCCTGAAACCAACCAATCTCTAGCACAATATCCCCTCCATGATAGCATACAAAATACACAGCAAAGCACTCCCTTGCCTATCGCCCAGATTGTAGTGCAACAGCCCGATGTCGTTACATTAGATGCCATATGGGGGACAGCAATTCCAAATTAGAAAAGAATTCAAACTTACATTTCAGGTGGTATTAACATAATTCTTTAATGGATAGCCATTTGCTCATCAATGTGGGTCTGAATGTCGCTTGAAGTCGTCAGCAATTCCAAATTAGAGAAATAGCGGACAAAAAACGAGAAATCAGTTAATATGAGGATCATGGAAAGAGGAGGGAAAACTGACCATGCCATTTAAACTAGGAAAAATCATCAAAAAATTCAAAGAATTCTGGTCAAAGT
>JBCCFC010001480.1:0-2591 GCA_039029935.1 Chloroflexota bacterium | reverse complement strand
TTACGGTTTCATGCCATACTGGATTCTATTAACAGAAAGTTAAATATAATAAAAAATATTCTTTAAAGTAACCGAAAGCCTATATAAGAATGCCACCGCTTCAACGTTCCATCGCTCCACCGCTTCAACGCTCCATCGCTTCCCATCTCTCCCGCGTCAACAACCAACGATTCACCGTCTGCTCAAAATTGATCCACCCCGGCGTTGTGTCATACGTCTTTTTTAACTCAAACCCCACCTTGGGCAGGGTCCTATTCGGTGCGGGATTAAATGCACTTGGTTCACAGAAAAGATTTTGCAGGTGATAATGCTCAAAATAGCGGTTCACCGACTCACTGACAAAATAGGCCCCATGACCACGTTGACGGCCATCTGGATTCCACACATGCAGATGCATAAACGCTTCTTGTCCATAGACCAATTTGTTGATGTTGGAATGTCCAACTGGCTCGTCATCCAGCTCCCAAATCACATAGTAAGATTGCTTCTCCTCAATCGGGCGCGCAAAGTCATCCGCAACAAGCTGACACCACTGGTTATAAGCGGGCAACTTCGCAGCATCCACACCCATTTTGATCAGAAAGTCGGCATCCGCTTCCAAAAAATACTTGATCATCAACGGCGCATCTTGGAGTTCCATGTCACGTACACTTCGTTTCAAAACTATCCTCCCCCGTGAACGTGGGTCGGCACGACTGACGTACCGACCCACCGAATACTGACCTACTGAACACCGACCTAGTTCGACGTAAACTCTTCTGGATGCTCTAACCCCGCATCCACGCCACCCTTATCGCTGAGAGGCTCCAGTGGCTCCTTGATGTTATAACAGCCTTCAATCCCCTGTGTGGTCTTGTTGCCCGTGAACGCTGTCCAGCGTACACCGTTGCTCAACACCTTGAGGACCTCCTGATTGTGGAAAATAGGATGTGTCTCATGCCCCGGACGGAAGTAGAAAATACGTCCACGACCACGATGCCAGACCGCACCACTGCGGAAGACCTCGCCACCCTCAAACCAGCTAATAAAGAGCAGTTCATCTGGGTCAGGAATGTCAAACTGTTCCCCATACATCTCGGCTTGTGGCAACTCAATATATGGCCCAATGCCTTCGGTGATGGGATGGTTGGGGTTGATTACCCAGAGCCGCTCCTTCTCATTGGCCTCACGCCAGCATAGCCCACAGCTTGTGCCCATCATGCGCTTAAAAATTTTGGAGTAGTGTCCAGAATGCATGACCACCAAGCCCATGCCATTGAGGACACGTGACTGAATGCGGTCCACGACCTCATCCAATACCTTGCCATGTGCGACATGTCCCCACCACATCAGCACATCTGTGTTGTCCAACACTTCCTGTGTCAGCCCATGCTCCGGTTCATCGAGCGTGGCCGTGCGCACATTGAGGTCGCCTTCTTTGTCCAAATACGCTTTGATGGCCCCATGAATACCATCTGGATAGATGCCACGCACCACTTCGTTTTTGCGTTCGTGGACAAATTCATTGTAAATCGTCACATTGATTGTAGACATGTTTTCCCCTTTATAGATGTCAAGAATTAAGATAATTTGCTGTTTGAAATGGTAGCACCTCCCTGACGATCATGTCAACTGGCACAAATCCTCCATATTGACACTTTCTTTTATATTTGCTACACTGGGCCAATCCATAATCCATCAGCACAAACAATTGTGTTTAAATAAAATCAAAGGTAGAAAACAATGCAGCAATCTTGGTACACAAACGAACCAAGAACACTCTTGCACAAAGACAGAGTGTCAACTGGTTCCCATACCTATTTTTTTGAATTAAAAGTGGCAAAGAGTGGCTCAAAATATATTGTCTTTGAGCAGAGGCATAAAGTCGGGGATGAGTTTGTCGGCAGCAAAATGCGTATCTTCGAAGATGAAATGCTCGAAGTTCAGCGAACATTTCAAAAACTTGTCGGCATGTCGCTGGATGGCGTCTTTGTGCCCCAAGAGTCCGCTTCAGGCACGACATCAGCACAGGCAAATTTACCGCTTGGAATGCCATCAGAGCTACCTGCCCCTTCTGTATCTACCTCGAATCTGCACCCACCATTTTTTCAGCTACTACTGTACAATGGCAATTGGCAACAATTCGAGGAATACACGCACTATCTGTTTAAGCTACTCGGCATCCAATCCACCTATACGTATGTCCAGAGTGAGCAGGCGGGTCGGGCAGATGGCTTTTTCAAATATGGCAACTTAGCGGTGCTGTATGACTGTACGCTGCGTCGCGATGATGTTATGACCTGGAAAAACGAGCAGGTTATCAACTACTGCAATCGACTACAGCAAGGACAGATTGAGGTCGCGGCCAATGCGATTGAAGAATTCTATACGCATCAAAAACAGGTGTGGCTCATCACAAGAGGTCAATCGCAGCGGTTACAAGTGGTCAACAATATTGAAGTGAAAGAAGTGGCGATTCAGGATATCATCACAATCTATGACAAACGACTGGCATCGCCCATCACCGATCATGAGCTAGAAGATTTACTGCGAAATATCGGACGGTAAATAAAAAAGCAGCGTTCTTCTTCTTTTTCGACTTACGGTCGTCA
>JBCCFC010001479.1:0-2601 GCA_039029935.1 Chloroflexota bacterium | reverse complement strand
GCGTCAAAGGTATTGTCATCAAAAGGGTAGGGGAATTGTTGCATGTCGTGTCGTGTCGTGGCTGTGTAGACGCCCAACGTGGCCGCGAGGTCTAGTGACTTTTGGGAGATGTCTAGCCCGGTGATGTGGGTGTAGCCTTGGGTGTGAAGTGCCCGTCCTGTTAGCCCTGTACCACAACCCGCGTCGATGATGTGTGGCTGGTTGGCGGCAGGCATATATTTCTGCAAGAGTTGTGCGGCTGTCGATGGCGCAGTATAACCCCATTCATCAAGGGTCGTATTATAGGTCGGCGCAAAGTCATCATAAGTTTGTTCTGCTACAGTACTGTCTAACGCGATTAAGGCGTCACGAGACCATTGTTTATCGCTTGATTGATTCACTGGTTTTCGTCCTTTTCTGTAAATTCAGAATAACGTAAAACCGAAAAGTGATTAGAAATAAAGTGCCTGAGTTGAGAAAGTATCGAGATACGAAGATTGGTTAGATTGGTCCAATGGAATGAGGGATGAGCCATTCCATTGGACCAATCTAACCAACCTCAAAATATCTCTCTATTTCTAATCATTTTTTGATTTTACTTAGAATTAGGGGCAAACTCAAAATATAGGTACACAAATCATACTCTGTTTTGAAGGTTACAACAAATCAGTCAGATTAATATCCGGGAAATCGTGGAAGGACTCTCATAGGCATGAACCTTGATAGCTAGGTGTATATAATAAAACGTCCTTTGTACAATAAAAAGCTGTTTGACAACAACTATAGATGGTGCTATTCTGAAAATGGCTCCATTTTAACGTTGCTTTGACAAACAAATGAATCATAGCAAACCATACAGACGTTAAAACGACCACATACGCGGTTGTGCGGACATCCAAGAGGATGCCAATACGAGAGATTCGTGTCAATTTGTGCCAATTGCGTACCGACTGTAGTTTAGAGGAGAAAATTGGATCATGGACAGTCATACCAGCGGAAGAACCATCAGCCGACGTAATTTTCTGAAGTTATCGGGCGGCACAGTAGGCGTCTTGGCCTTGGCCGCATGTGCGGCACCTGCACCACCATCTGGCGGTGGGGCTGCACCTAACGAGGAACCTGTCACCATTCGTTATGCCGGGCTGGAAGGTATGGGCGCACGTGTGGAAGAATTCTTGGCGCCTTGGGTTGAAGAGCAGGGCTATCTTTGGGAACGGGGTTCATTTGGACAGCAGGAATTGACCGACAAGGTGATGCAATCGGTTGCCACCAACACCTATCTGGCCGATGTCTTCCAATTCCCCAGCAACGCTCGCGCCGATGTCATTGCGGCCAATGCATTGATGGCTGTGCCAGAAGAGGTGCAGGATGCGGTGGATTGGGACGATATCCTGCCCAACATTATTGGCACACTCTCTTGGGAGGGTGTTCCATATGCACTGCCCTATGATGGAGATATTCACTACTATGCCTTCCGTAAGGACCTCTTTGCCGACGAGGAAATCAACACACGCTTCAAAGAGACCTATGGCTATGATTTGGACCCAGAGAATGGGGCGATGACATGGCAAGAGTGGCGTCACATTGGTGAGTTCTTCACAGGTTGGGACTACAATGGCAATGGGGAGGACGATGACTTTGGGTTGGCTTGTATGACCAAGCGTGGTGATACAGCATGGTGGGGCTTCCATTCACGTGCCACTGCCTATGCCAAGCATCCAGATGATGATGGCTACTTCATCGACACGGACACAGGTGAAGCGCGCATCAACAATCCTGGCTTTGTTCGTGCCCTAGAAGAATGGGTTGAAGAGAACCAGAAGTGGGCACCACCGGGCGGTACAAACTATGGTTATGGTGATTCGGCCAACGCCGCTATCAGTGGTCGTGCGGTGCAGACCTATAGCTGGGATGCGGTGACACAATCATCGGACCCAGACATGTCCACGATCAAGGGGCTGCAAGGCTACAACATCCTGCCTGGTTCACACGAAGTTTATAATTCAAAGTCGGGCGAGTGGGATACCTTTGAAGAGCCAAGCCATGCGCCATTCCACGCCTTTGGTGGCTGGGTGATTGCGGTTTCAGCAATGGTTACCGATGAGCCTGCCAAGATTGGCCCTGTATGGGACTTGGTGACACACCTCACCAAACCAGAAAGTGGTTTGTGGTTTGTGACTAATCACACTGGTGCCAGCCCTTATCGCTTTAGCCAGTTTGCCGCTGTCGATGAATTTGCCAACGGACCCCTGGACTTGGGTGAAGAGGTTGCGTTGGATTATCTGAATGCCGCACAAGAGACATTGGATCATCCAAATGCTGTGACCGACTTGGCGTTCCCTGGATGGGTTCAATACCGTGATGCGCTGGAACTGGCCGTCGCCAAGGCAATGGCCGAGGAGATGCCCGCACAGCAAGCGTTGGACGAAGCAGCCGCAGCCTTTAACGAAATCAGCGACCGCATGGGTGGTCTGAAATCACAGGCGGACATTTATCTGCGCACGTTGGGTAAGTAGTCGGTAATCGGTGCGTCATTCGGTAGGTCGGTAGGTCAGTAGGTTGGTATTCGATACTGACCTACCGACCTACTGACCTACCGATCTACTGACCACCAGCCACGAG
>JBCCFC010001478.1:0-2601 GCA_039029935.1 Chloroflexota bacterium | reverse complement strand
TGGTAATTTTTCCTGAACAATCATCTCATGCTCGCGTAGATGCTTTAATCGCTTCGAAAGTAGATGTGGCCCGATACCATCCAGCGTCTGCAACAAGTCGGTAAATCGGCGTGGTCCCATAATCAATTCACGGATAATCAACAGTGTCCATCGCTCACCAATGACATCCAAAGAATAGGCAATGGGGCAATATTGATGATAACTTCGCTTTGTCATATCTCTTTTCCAGTTGTATAATTAAAAATCATCATATTCAAAAACATACAGTTAATAGTTTTGTCTATAGTTTACTATCATATAGGGGGATTATCTGTGATTTATCTATTGATTGCCAGTGTATTGTCATTTGTCATTGTCATTACCCATGAAACCTATGCACGTGGTATTTTTCTCAAACCATTGCTAACGTTCATCAAAGAACCGCTACTGGTTTCTGTCCTTTATCTCTTCTGGGAAACGGCCACTGTGGTCTTTGCCATCGGTGGGTTGGCTTATCTAGCCGCTGCTATGGGGTGGATTTCAGTCGATGTAGCGTGGGTTCCCTCTGCAACATTTTTGGTGCTGGCGGTTGTGATTCTGTTCTTGGCACTCACATCCAAATCAGACAAAGCCATGCGTACACTAGCGCAATGGCCCATTTTAGCCTTAATTTCGGTTTTAGGCATAATTGGTATTATGCAATAGAGAGAAATGCAAAAGGGGGTTCAGCACCTGTGATGACGGGTGCTGAACCCCCTTTTTTGTATGCCTATGCCAATTTCTATTTATCGTCTTCTGGCTCAGGCAGCGGTGGTTTTTCCCACACAACCTCATGTCTCCAATACACACCCGCCTCATCCTGACGTACTGACCCCTCACGGATCATATCTGCCAAAATCGTCTCGGTTTCATCTTGAATATCCTTGCGGTATTTCAAAATGTGCGCATCCATTTCCTCTCTTGTAAACCCCTTCTTTTGCATCCGAAAGGCAATGAGTTTACGTTGTCGATCTAAATTCGGTGCATGAGCAGGCGGCTTGAGATTGGCATACTCACCGTCTGGCTCAAGCTCACGCATCTTAGCGCGACGCAGATTATACTCATTGTGGTCAGGTGATTGCGCAATCGGCAGTGATTGATAGACGAAATCATCAACCTGTACTGTTGCTGAATCTCGACGCCAATACCAACTACCATCCTTCACACGATCCATCAATCCCGAACTAACCAACGCTGGAACCAGCACGGATACATCTTTAAAATGACAGTACCAGTTGACTACCATCCACACCTGATCTTCATCATAGCGTTGATCTTTCTCAAACCTATCAACCAACCAATCCATCACCACACGCCTGTGCTTGGCCTGTCTTGGCATATCCGTGATGCGATTATCCTTGATCCACGTCGCCAAAATTTGATCCGTATATGCCCTAGCATTCAGCGTTTCGTTGATGCGCACCCGCTGTGCCAACTGTTCCGGTGTCAACATATCAACATAGGTTGTCAGCGCATCCGTATTCAGCGCATAAATCTTATAATACTGCTTGGTGCTGGTTGCCAACAACCCTGCTGCCTGCAAGCGTGTGGCATGATGCGAAATGGTCGATGGTTTCACATCCAGCAATGCCGCCAGTTCATCACCGCTACGCGGTTTTTGTGCCAGCAACCCTACAATGTTGAGCCGTGTGGAGTCGGCCATCACTTTGAGAAATGACGAAATATCTTCCATTTTCTTAGCCTCCTATTCGACAATCAGATAATCAATTAGATATTCATAAAACCAATTTATCATTAGTTGATTTATTTGTCAACCCCCCAATTTTAAATCCGAGCAAATTCAAAGCGACAAACGCTTCATGGATTCAGAATCGGCTGATGGGTAACTTCGGTATGATTTGACTTTTATGCTATACTCGAATAAATGAAATTGCTTTTAGAAGGCATACATCTACTATAATTATAGGAGGCGTAATTATGTTTCAATCTGTTGAGGCGGTAGTTGACCATGATGGAGCACTGCGAATGATGGAGCCAGTCGAACTTCCACTTTTTCGCCGTGTGATTATCACTATTCTGGATGAGGAGTCGGAAGACTGGACCGATTTTTCATTTTTTAATAGAGTACCATTATTTTTCAAACGTGAAATTTCACAAGGTGAAATAAAAGAAGACGAAGAAGATGAATTATCGTATCTGGACCAACTGCCAGTCCTCGATTGGCTTACTGAAATTACAGACCAATATGTAATGGCTGATGAGCCAGACATTGACATTGACGACATATACAAACAACGGAGACAAACCTATGACCGAGGAATTATCTTTGATTGATACGGACATCCTCAGCTATATATTGAAAAAGATGCAACCTGCCTACTCACAAAGCCAACGCTATCTTCAGACCTATAAACAAATCAAAATTAGTAGTTTGACCTATTATGAGAGCCTGCGTGGATACAAAGCGTCTGGGGCAACACGTCGAATGCAGATATTTGAGAAGTTTCCCAGATGCTGCGATTTTGGGCAGCATCTCTCCATATAAACTTTAAATTTGTGTTGGTGGGACTGAAGCCTTTGCATGCAAAGTGTAGATTTATTTATCCAAAGTTATGATGCGAT
>JBCCFC010001477.1:0-2605 GCA_039029935.1 Chloroflexota bacterium | reverse complement strand
TGGTACGGATGTGGTGGGGGTTGATCGGTCGGCGTGAATGGACGGCACAGGATGGGATGATCGCGCGCATATTTGCAATGCTGGTTTCGGTGCAATTGATTGTGGGGTTGATTCTGTATGCGCTGCCTGTTGGGTTGGCAGCAGTGGCGCGACAGGATTTTGGGGCGGCGATGGGTGTGACGGAACTGCGCTTTGCATTGGTCGAACATCCACTTATGATGATTATTGCCATTGCACTTGTCCATATTGGCAGTTCTCGTGCCCGCAAAGCCGAGGGTTCTGCGCGTAAATTTAGAGTGGCCGCCATCTTTTTCACCATAGCGACACTCTTGATTTTGGCGAGTATTCCTTGGTGGCAACCGCTATTTAGAGGACTTTAGATAGATTGGGTAGGGGTATGCGGTGGTTGGTGGGAAATGGCTGTTTTTTTCCAAAAACCACCTCATATCTCTACCTAAAACCCCAACGCATCCGACCAAAACTCATGGTCAAAGCCATCTTCCTTGCTCAGGTCTACATGCACCCAATCATTGTCAATCTCGGACCAGACGACCTCGACCAAATCCCAGACACGGGGTCCTTGGGTGCAGGTGATGGAATGCGCTTTGCCACCACGCATAATCATGGTGCGGAAGAAGCCTGTCTGCATGTCAGGCCAGATGCCAACCACCGCGCCATCACGCCACTTTGCATCGGGTTGAATGTGTTCGCAACCCTGTGGAACCAGCACAGCGGGACCACCGCCATGCGCTTGGTGATAGATCGATGAGCGAAATTGCATGGGCTTGACGGGGTTGTTCCACTGGAAAACCTGTGAGCCAAAGACATACCATCGCTCGATTTCGGGCAGTTCAAAATCTAAATAGGGGAAGTAATGCGAGGTTTGGTTGCTCTCGATTTTGCATTCCGCACGATAGGTCAAAAAGTCATCGGCCACAAATTGCAGCTCGTTGACATTCAGATGCGCCACATAGCACGATTTGCTCTTGACATCTTTCTGGGCAAAGACATTGACATAGCTGATGCGGATGCGGTCATCGTTGCGCACCTCCAGATAGGAGACGATGGTGTCGCTGGCTTTCCAGTGGTCGGGGATGGCGTAGGTCTGGCGTGGTGCTGGGCGTTGTGGGTCGTTGACGTGTGCAGGGTCGTAAAAGCGGCCATCAAAGGTGGGGGCCATCGTTGCACGATAGGGGCCTTTGGCGTTATCGTCGATGACCGTGTAATGATAGCCGTCACATAGGTAAATGTTGCCCGTTCGCATAAGTTCACCTCCTATTTAGGCTGTGTAAAGTCTTTTTCCAAGCAAGCCGCAGATTGGTTCAAAATGGCGCCGATTGGTTGTATACATCATAGCATCGCTGGGCATCTCTAAGGCAATGACTAAATCACCCAAATGCCATGTGCAGTTGCGTCCTCGTGCAATATCGGGATTGTCTAGGATTTTTGTACAAAGTTCGCCCATACGAGCCAGCGATTTGTCTTCATTTCTAGAAAGTCCATCTGCCAAGATTTGTAGTTCGTCCCGATGCTTCGTTAATACTGCGACCAATTCACACTCTTTGACACGTCGGGTACACTGAGAACGTAAAGTATATTTGCCTTCATATATCAGAGGGCGTTCTTTAGCCAAACCGCAAGCAGACATATCAACGATTTGATCAATCCCGAACATAAAACGCTCTACAAACTCATAGTCTAGTTTATTCCGAAGTTTTGTTATAATCCCTTTACGTCTATGGTGTCCAGAGCGATGTAGCATTCCCCATAAAAGCACACATCGGCTCAAGGATCGCTTACTAAACAACCCTGCCATCTGTGTTTCTACGTCATACATCTGCTCATTGGCCTCAACCAAATCGAGCAGCAGAATCGCATCACTAACCAGTGTCCGTAAATACTCACCCAAAACATATGTAGACGTTAAAACATAATGCTTCTGAAGAATATCAGCAATTTCTCTCTGCCGTGTACGTATCGCCGTCGCTCGTTCAATTTGAATTGTTGTTTCCAAAAAAAGTTTGGGTAGATTTTCATGCTTAGTCATCATCAATAAAAATTTCGACTTCCTCATCCTCATCAAAATCATAGAGGGCTGCAAAATCACTACCGAGATTCAGGGGGAATGTGGCATCAATCTGGTTGTTTAAAAGATAGCGGTCGGCCTCTGCGGCATCCTCTATAGAAAGATCATTTCTTTTAAGCAGCGCAAGCACTTTGGTAATGGGTTCAAGTTGATTTCGAGATAATTGATCATGGCCTGCAAGACAACTCTCTGAGAGTTCATATAGCTGAAAGGAGATGGCAGAATGAGGTCGCGTGTTTGAGTTATCATCAGTTAACTCCCAAATTTTTTCCATCAGCCGCCCAAAATGGGACCAGAACATATATAATTTGGGGTCGCCATCTCGATAGCCTTCAATGGCTGCTTCTAGTAAATTCTGTGCTTTTGTCACTAACTCTTCAAACCGATGCTCTTTCCCCTTTTTAGATAGTATTTGTTGTTGTAGATAGGCATTATACCCCATGAGGATTGCTTTGGGTTCATTTCGTGTGGAAATAACGATGGGTTGGGTCGTTTCAGCCACTTCTTTAATGATAAGAT
>JBCCFC010001476.1:0-2610 GCA_039029935.1 Chloroflexota bacterium | reverse complement strand
CCATTATCGGATTTGCTTGCCCGCGATAGCGACCCGCCACGACAACGGCGGGGCCGGGAATGATATTATTGCCCTCTTCATCGGTCTCATCAGGCATCTTGCGCACCGATAGATGATAGGCCATGTCAGGACCATAGACCAGTGGATCAATATGCTTAACCTTGATGTAGAAGGATTCGCCTGCCTCCGCCATGATGTCAATGCGTGCACCAGGGGCATAGGTTTCCACAAATTGAGCCTTATGGAATGTGTCGCAATCGTTGTAATAGAAGAGATCTACGTCGGCGTACGCGTTGTTGGGAATGGTGACTTCGATGCGATATATGCCCATCGTCGGGGCAGTGAAGGTAGTCCAGTCAGTGTCAGCGATAGCATGAAAAGTATGAGTTTGCATTGTGCCATCAGGTTGGATGATTGAAGCCTGTGTGCAGGTATCGTTATGTTCGTACTCATCGATAGTTAATGACATAGGGATATGGGTTGGCGTTGGCGTTGGAGTATGTGCCAAGATTGGTGTTGGAGTATATGTCAGAGTTGGCGTTGGAGTATGTGTCAGGGTTGGCGTTGGCCCCAGCGTGGTGGCGGAGATAATTTGAGGGTGTATAATTAAGTGTGTAAATGGGGCAGGTAGTGTAGCCCGAAAAATGTCAAAGTATAGTGATAAAAATAGCCATGAAACCAAGGAGGAAACAATGGCAAAAACAAAGACAAATCGAGAAGAATATATGCCAAAAATGGAGGTGATTGAAAATGAGCTGGGAAGAGAGGAAAATCTGGATGATTTTTTCGGAAAGGAAGGGGTATTTGCTCGTTTGTTCTCAAAAACAATAGAAGCAATGCTAGAGGGAGAGTTGAGCGAGCAATTGGGCTATAGCAAGTATGAAGCGAAGGGAAGAAACAGTGGAAATAGCCGAAATGGGACGAGAGCAGTGAAAATCAACTCGTCAACAGGGAGTCAGGAAATCAGTGTACCCAGAGATAGAAAGGGGGAATTCAAGCCAATGTTGTTAGAAGAAAAGCGCACGAATGAGCTAGAAGAGAAAATAACAGTAATGTACTCGAAAGGGACATCAACACGGGACATGGCAGACATGGTTAGGGAGGTGTACGGTGTAGAAGTATCAGAAAGCACAATAAGTACAATTACAGATAAGGTGTGGCCACAGGTGGAGGAGTGGCAGCGGAGACCGTTAGAGGAGATATACCCAATCATCTATCTGGATGCATTGCATATCAAGATTAGAAGAGAGGGGAAGATCGAAAGTGTGGCCGTGTATGTGGTTCTGGCCTTGGACACAGAAGGTCATAAGGATGTGTTAGGTCACTGGATTGGAGATGGTGGAGAGGGAGCTAATTTCTGGTTGAGTGAGGTGACTGATTTGCAGACCAGAGGGGTGAAGGATGTCTTTATTGCCTGTGTGGATGGGTTGCAGGGGTTCGCAGATGCCATTCAAGCCATTTTCCCGCAAACCATTGTACAGCGATGTGTCGTCCATCAAATTCGCAACTCGCTCAAATATGTGACCTCAGCTGACCGTAAGGAGTTCTTGGACTCACTCAAAACGGTCTATAAAGCGCCGACTCGTGAGGAAGCTGAAACCAATCTCCTGCTTGTTGCTGAACAATGGGGGGACAAATATCCTGCTGCTATCCGTTCTTGGGAGAATAACTGGGCCGAATTGTCTACTTTCTTTGACTATCCTTCTGAAATGAGACGTGTTATTTATACAACCAACACTATTGAAGGATACAATCGACAGTTGCGTAAAGTCATCAAGAACAAGGCTGTTTTCCCGACTGACAAGTCCGTTCGCAAGCTCCTCTACTTGGCGCATACTGACATCGCCAAAAAGTGGACCATGCCCATTCCTAATTGGGCTAAAATTCGCAATCAACTTGCTATTCGCTTTGAGGGTCGTTACCCTCTTTAGCGTGTAGATTGCACCCAATAATCGCTTTCTTAAAGCGATCTATATTACACACTTAATTTGACACCCTCGGCGTCAGCAAGCGTATGCTGGAGGCGGCTGTTCAATTGGCAAGCGAACACGAGGCCCAAGCTGTTGATGGGTTCCCGTTCACCAGCAGCAAACGTCGTTCGAGCAGTCAAATCCACGTTGGCTTTGAATCCACATTCCCGGCTTGTGGGTTTGAACCGATTCGCAAGCCATCCGAGAGTCGTGTTGTTATGCGTCGTGTCTTAAATAAAATCTAAGTTTACATGACTGGCAAATTATCGAGAGAGATCAGTGTATCCTGCCAGATTTGCCAGCCATGTTTGCTCACAATAAACCTCAGCGTAATTTCTGACGCGGCACTTTTTTGTCCTTATCCACAAACGGCAGGCTTGTGACCTCCGCTGTACGTACACCAAACGGTGTTTGCAACGTTAGCTCGGTCCCTAGGTCGGTATACTCGACGGGGACCATCGCATAGCCAATATTTTGCTTGAGACGCGGGGAATGTACAAACGCGGTCAGTTCACCTGCTGGTTCGCCATTTTTGGTGACTGGCCAGCGATTTTCGTTGTGCGTCTCCAGAGGATTACCATGAATCAATAGACCGACAATTTTTTGCGCAACCCCTGCCTGCGCGATCTTTCTTAAGGCT
>JBCCFC010001475.1:0-2637 GCA_039029935.1 Chloroflexota bacterium | reverse complement strand
TTTTACTCTGAATCCTCGGCCATTATATTTGTCAGCGAAAATGGTCTGCCGAAAACTCATTTCCTCTTCGGGGTACTTTTTCCCTGCTTCTTTATGCGGCCACCCGAAATTAGGCAAAAAAATCGCTGGAACAAATTTGCAGGCGCGAGGTGAGGGTTCCATATGAAATAGGGTTATCAGGGAAGTCGTCCCTTTGCGTTGCGATTTTATCTCCCACTCAACTGTATTTGGCAATGGCAAGTTATTTTCCTCAAGACCAAGCAAATCTTCAAGCGTATTCCCAACACCACCATCATTGTTTTTTCGATGTGTTGGTATCCACCCTTTGCTCCGGATGTCTATTAAGGCTTCAATCAAGGTTTCTTGTGTGTATATTTTCATTGAACTTCTACCGCATCAAATAAGGTTGCTTGTCTTGTTGGCTGTTTTGGTTCTTTGAATTTGATAATCGACTTTGGGTCTTTCAATCTCTGTTGTGCCATTTCGCAATATTCAGGCGAAATATCGACTCCAATAAAATTGCGTCCCAAATTTTTTGCAGCTAATGCAGTTGTTCCTGACCCCATAAAAGGATCAAGGACAACTTGTGCATTGGTAGAGGACACAATACGCTCGATTAGTGCAAGCGGAAACGGAGCAGGGTGTTTATTTTTCAATTCTTGACCAAATTCCCAGATATCGCCATGTGAATTTGCTTTCTTCACCAACTTAAATTTGGACTTGGCAATTAGGTAAATGACCTCGTAGGTTGGCAGGAAGTAGCCAGGGTTAAAATTAATGCCGCCCTTGCGTCGCCAAATAATGATTTGCCGTACTGGAAATCCTGAAACAATATCTTGTCTATCTTGGAGTAGTCCTGCCTGAACACGCCATTTATGATTGTAGAAAATTGCCCCGTCATCAGGGATGATACGCAACATTTCCGTCAGACAATCTCTCTGCCATTGAACATACTCTTCATGGGGCATATTGTCATTGTGATGAGAGTAGCCATTGATAAGTGCCGCACGGGACCATTTCCCTCCACGACCATCTTTCATACCATTCCCTGTTGAATTTTTAAGATTATAGGGCGGTGATGTAACAACAAGATCAACGGACCCATCAGGCAATTTTTTCATAACCTCGACCGAATTGCCACAGATAAATTTATTGATAAAATCATCAGGATATTGAAGTTGTATAGGTTGTGTCATATCTTTCCCCTGTTGGTCATTTATAGCAATTTAGTCAATGCACATATTTTCTACCATGATAGTATATCACAACTCCATAAGTTTATGCTCAAACCGCCTCGGCGAAAAAGCAGCCAACATCTCACTCTCTTCATCGATCTCCCCCATCACCAAATCCGCAATCCGCTTCCCCGTCGCAGGCGACAAGGCAATCCCATCCCCTTCATGCCCATTGGCAAGCACCAGCCCAGGCAGCAGTGGATGACGCCCTAAGATAGGCAGACTATCAGGCGTGGAGGGACGCAACCCAGCGTAGAAGCGCAGAATGTGGAGCTTGGCGGCTTGCGGGATGAGGCGTGTAGTCTGTTCAACGAGTGCATGGATGCCTGGTGATGTACTGTGACGTTGATAGCCAGAAAACTCGCGGGTGCTGCCGATGAGCAGATTACCACGTTTTGTCTGCCCCGCCCATAAACCAACACTCATTTTCTGTTTGCCCGCTTCGTCGTCATCCTGTGGCAGGGCTTTGCTTAGTAGATAGCTGGCAGAGATGATTGAGCCGCGTACAAACGGTGGCACGGGTGCGGTGACAAAGAGCTCACCCTTGCGTGGTTCAACGGGGATGGCGACACCTGCCAGTTGTGCCAGTTGGGGCGACCAAGGACCAGCCGCGTTGATGACGGTATTGGTGGCAATACGCCCTCTGTTGGTGAGGACGGTTTGGATGGTATCGCCATCTCGTTCGATGCCTTCGACGGATGTGTAAGTGTGAATGCGTGCACCCTGTTGCTTGGCCGCTTTGACATAGGCAAAGGAAAGCAGATAGGGGTTGACGGTTGCGCCATCGGGACAGTAGGTCGCGCCGACAACATGCGGAGCTAGACAGGGCTGTAGCTCGTGCACCTCATCCCCCGTCAACACATCAACGGGGATACCAGACTTGGCCGTTTTGGTTGCCTTTTCCTTGATGAGGTCAAATTCTTCTTCGCTCTCTGCCGCCAACATGCCACCATCTTGGATAAATTCAATCTCATCATCCAGTTCATCGACTAGCTGGCAAAAGAGGTTGATGCTATCCCGCGCTAAGTTTTGCTTGGGGCCAGGTGGCTTGGTCTGCAAGGCGACACCAGTGGCACTGGCACTGGAGGTTCCCATAGCGATGTCGTTGCGCTCGACAAGACAGACATCGACACCCGTCTTGGAGAGGTAGTAGGCGGTTGCTGTGCCGATGACACCACCGCCTATAATAACGACATCGGCTGTTTTTGTCATTTCACTCATTGATATATCCTTTGGAAGCGGTAAAACGAGGGCGAAATTGGATGACCACAAGCAGCAATTCCAAATTAGAAAAGAATTCAAACTTACATTTCAGGTGGTATTAACATAATTCTTTAATGGATAGCCATTTGCTCATCAATGTGGGTCTGAATGTCGCTTGAAGTCGTCAGCAATTCCAAAT
>JBCCFC010001474.1:0-2648 GCA_039029935.1 Chloroflexota bacterium | reverse complement strand
TTTACTGCGATAGCATAGTGAACGCCGAAAATGAACTCAAAAATCAAAATGGTTTGATTCAGATGCTACACCGTCAAGTACAACATGCGAACTTGGATAATTCACAATGGGAAAAAACACCTGATGAATCCAATAACATCGCTTACACCATTCCAGCGCATAAAACAGCAACCCGTTATCTACGTATTACACATGCACTTGATAGTGATGCCTCTGATGTAGACTATCAAATCCGCATTAGAGAACAGCGTGACGTTAATGATAGCCCACCTTCTCCATCATCTCATGATTCAACTAGTACATGGACACTGTTTATCTATGCCATGGGGGATAATGATTTGTATCCATATATGGGTGACAGCATAGAGATGGGCATGTTATCGAGATTAAAAGAACTAGAGGGTGTACCAGAATCCGGTGTGTCAATAGTGTTATTACTTGATGGCCCAGGCCCTCGTGATACGAATTATTATACGCTAGATTCATCAGGAATGTGGGGTATGCTTCCCCGAGATGAATTCCGAATGGATGAAGAGGATACGCTTGCCTCATTTTTGAAATGGGGATTTGAACGTTATGACAACAGTGATTATTATGCCTTATCAATTTTAGGGCATGCTAGTGGTGTCAGAGGACTTGGACCGGACCTGTCAAGTAATTCAGAAGAGTCCCTAGCTCTACTCGAGCCTATGGAAATTCGACAAGCTATCCAAGCAGCAGAAGATTTTGGTCAGATTGATGTGATTCAGTTTGATGGTTGTTCGTTTGGTCTATTTGAAAGCGCAGCTATTGTTGATGACTTGGCTGATTATGTTATTGCTTCACCCAATACTGGCTGGGGCATATTTGACTATGATGTATACCGAGGGTTAGCTGGCGAGGCGTCAACACCCTACGATTACTCTGCAAAAGTTGCAACACATTATGCTGATAAGTTAGAAAATTTATACTATCCATATACAATATCTGTTTTTGATATGGCGAAGTATGATGATGTGAAATCGGCAATGGACGAGTTTGGAAATGCACTTAGCACCTATGTTGATGGCATAGATGCGCGTCAGCAGGAGCTAAGAACTCTACGAAGTACAGTACAGATATATGATTCTAACAATTATATAATTGACGAGCAGGACGATCACTATATTGACTTAACAGGTTTTGCGCAAGCTGTTGTAGACAATATCAATGATGATATTGTCATTGAAACTGCAAAAACTGTCCTTGGCATTGTCTCTAATTTTGTTGTGTATAATCGAAATAAATCCGGCCAATTCTATAATGACTTACGTCATGAAACAATAGATATTGATCTTGATAAAGCGCATGGAATTGGTATCTTCTACCCGTATTCACGTGCATTGGGTGCTCAAGCATGGGAAAACTACACAAATAATGAGATATTCCGCAATCTCACAACCGATTGGGGCTGGAAGAAATTCCTTGCCAATGGAATTCCTCCACTGTAATTTGTGTACTATGTGATAGTCCATAATTTTGCTATTTTTCTCCAACTCCAAACCCATGTACAATAGAAAAAAGTTGAAGGGTTGAAAGGTTGAAGGAGACATCGCAATATTCGGTCTCCTTCAACTTTTCAACCTTTCAACCCTTCAACCAAGTAATTCAAGGAGATAATACCAATGACAACAACAGGACGCATAGTCGTCGCCAACGGACAAAATTTTGAAATTCAAGAGCATACCGTACCAGACCCACCAGCACATGGATTGCTCGTGAAACAGGAACTAGCAGGTATCTGTGGCACAGACCTGCACATGTGGCAGAATGGTATCCCGCGTGAAACCGTTTTGGGGCATGAAAATGTGGGCATCGTGGTGGCAATGGGTAAGGATGTTAAGACTGATTATGTAGGCAATCCTGTCAAAGAGGGAGATCGGGTCATCTTTGCGCCAGGCACAACCGGCGGTGAAGGGGCCTATGGGTTTATGCCGCCCCCCAGCTTTTTTGGTGGGTTTGCCGATTATATCATGCTATCCCTCGCAGAAACCTGCTACATCACTACCACGGCACCGCCAGAGGTCGCCGTATTGACGGAACCATTTACGGTTGGTGTTCATGCTGTGCTGCGTGGTGGTGTCAAGCTTGGCGATACTGTCGTGATTCAAGGGTCCGGTGCGATTGGCCTGCTCACATTAGTTGCAGCCAAAGTTAGTGGTGCGGGTCGCCTGATTATGGTCGGTGGACCTGCACATCGGCTGGCACTTGCCAAAAAGCTGGGTGCGGATGTGGTGATTGACATTGATGATGTCACTTCGGTTGAGGAACGCATCGAACTCGTTAAATCACATACCGACGGCGGCAAAGGTGCCGACATTGTGTTTGAATGTGCTGGTTTCCTGCCAGCCACAATTGAGGGCTTGCAATATGTGCGTCATAGCGGATGTTACGTCGAAGTCGGTCATTTTGTCGATATGGGATCGATTGAGCTCAATATCAACCAACTGATGATGCGTCGCAACCTCACCTTTGAAGCCATTTGGGGCAGCAAGTATGACCACTTTGTACGCGGCTTGCCGATTTTGGAACGCAACGAACTTCCATTCGCCGAGTTGGTCAGCCACACATTGCCATTGGAGCGTGTGTTGGATGGGTTTAATGCACTAGACCAACGCTATGAGTTGGAT
>JBCCFC010001473.1:0-2670 GCA_039029935.1 Chloroflexota bacterium | reverse complement strand
CTCGCTGTGTCTTTTTTTGGCGCTTTACTTTCACATTTTTCTAGTCCTGCCAATCCTTTTTTCTCATATCTCTCCCTCCACTTGTAAAATGTTCCTCGACTCACTTTTGCCTTTTTGCAAGCCAACGTTACATTCCCCGTCTCTTCCCATGTTTTGAACAGCAACTTTCTTTGCTGAACTGTTGTTTGTCTATAGTATATCTTTTGTGTATTCATCTTCCCATCATACCACACCCCTCTTTTTTGTTCAACCTCTTTCTGACCATTACACAAATTTCTCATTCTGGGGTGCGCACAAGCATGATGTTTTGATCAAAAATCTATATGAACCAGCCTCAGCCAGTTCGGATGCATGACAAGCGAATTGCCATGTTTTGAAAAACAGATTATGTTTTTCTTGCGTCAAGACCTCGTCGCTGGTGTAATAGCTGGTTGCCAATGTACGTACCGCTGCTGTGCGCATAGTGGTTGACCTTTGTTTCGTTTGCACCCCCCTGATTCCCTGATTGTTGGTGGTCTTTAAAAGAATTTATTCATCCATAGCATTCTATGGCTCAATCTATACAGAGCGGAAATCCTTCATGACAGGTCGTAGCTTCAACGCAAATTGGAGTGAAAAGCGAGCATCTGGATCATTGAGATCGAGTCGTGTGATGGTGGAGATGCGGTCGAGGCGATAGGTGAGGGTGTTGCGATGAATGTGTAGTCGATTGGCAGTCTGACTCAGATTGCCATGACAGACAAAGAACCCCTCCAGCGTACCGACCAATTCTCCATTATGTTCTTCATCGTGGGTGATCAGGCGTCCCAGGGTGCGTCGATAAAAACGAGTGGCTTCATGGTTATCGCCTAGAGCAGTGAGCAACTGATAAAGACCGAGATCACCAAAGTAGGTGACACTAGCCGTCTTCCATTCCTTGCCCATGCGCCAACTTTCCCGCGCCTGCTGTTGACTTTGGAGCCAATAAGCGGGACCCACACCGGGACGACCAATCCCAATCGTCAAGGTGGCGTTGGGTACAGTAGATTGCATTCGTGAAACAAAAGTTTGTGCAATGGTTTTAAGCTCGCGTCCACTTTTCTCATTTTGGATAGGCCAAAAGAGCAAAATGCCTTCTGTTCGTTTGCTATATGGGGCGTTGATTCCTTGTTCTTCGACAAAGCGCAGCAAGGGCGCGGGCCAGTCGGGTACATTCTCTGCGACAACAATGATGGCAACGTGGGGTTGGCGCAGATCATATCCCAACGATGTTCCTCGTTGTATCCACGCCTGCTCATCGGCGATTTCTGAGGCAAGCAACTCATCCACAAAGGTGGCCCGCATCCGTTCTTCGGCGACATCGACCGCATTTTGTTTTGCCCATTCCAGAGCAGCAGCGGCAGACGCCTGTAGCGCTGCTATGCCTTCCACTGCGGTGACATCTTCAATTTCATTACGGTTATCATGTTTTATGGTGTTGCTGGCGGGGCGCAGTAATAAACAATATCCACGTACAGCATCGTTGGCATAGATGGGTGCAACAACAGTTTGTGGGTATTCAACACCCTCTGCCCCAGACTGTTTGACTGGATTGCTAGATGTACCCGTTGCACCGATTGGGCTATTGAGCGGGAGTACACCCATCGCTTTGCTCAGGTCTGTTTGTGACTGTGTAGCAGCCCAACTTCGTAATGTCGTCATGTTGGGCAAATTGTTCAACAGGGCTTGCTGACGGTTCTTTGGCAAGTCACCAAGCCCTTCGCTGGCAGCAATCTGTCCATCTTCACGAAGAAAGATAAAGGGCTGTTGCGTAAACGCATAAATATGGTGTGCAATTTTATGGAAACCTCCACCATCGAGCGCAATTTGGTTGAGTTCACGTTGCAGATCAGCCGACCGTTGCGCAATGTAGCCATCGCGATCCACAATCAGGCGAATCACCTGACGTTCCACCTGAACCAGAGACGTCGTTTCTGGCAACTGGAAGAGGGCCAAACTGCTGGTACGCGCGGCATTCATGGCAACATTAGACACTTCACCCAGTACAGCAATGGCCGAAATACGTGCGCTTTGTAGGCTCAGAACCACACGGTCTAAACGCATTTTGGGGTCCAAACGACGCAAGTCATCCAAATCAATCAACGCCAGTTCATTGCCATCCAATTTGGGAAAAGCGGGCGGGCTAGGGCGTAGACTACAAGCCCAGCTAACAGACCGTGAAATAAACTCTTCACCCGCCAACAATGTTGTGCCCGCGGGCAACGCCAACCGATAAATATCCTCAATCGTAATTGAGCTTTTGTACATTCTGCACAACGCCTTTATGGTTTGTTTGTCAAACTATTAATAAGTTAAGTCAAAATAAGTATACATAGTGAGTGATCTTCTCAAGAAGACAGCATACTTTCACTTTGTACAAGGTTATTATAACCTTAGTTCAATCAAGTTGACAAAATTTCATAGGGGTATTTTAGGCAAATCGTATAGTCATGTACTCACCCATCATAAGGGCAGAGGACCGATGATCAAATATTTCAGATCAGAAACAATTGCGCAGCCGTACCATGTCTTCATACCGATTATGACTAGATAGGCGTGTATAGTTTAGGCTAATCCACAAAATAAATTACCCATCGAAACGCGGAGTTAGCAATCTCTATTGCGGGTCGTACACGAGAACACCGGCATTAG
>JBCCFC010001472.1:0-2672 GCA_039029935.1 Chloroflexota bacterium | reverse complement strand
CCCGTTTTATCCAGATAATGTTATAGTTCCTAAATCTATGGTGTTTTATCCATAGACAAGGAGCTAACAGAGGGCTACATTGTAGCAGACGTTAGATAGGTTAGCACACCGATAGATGTGGTTCCAGTCGGTCGCTCTGTGGTCTAGAATTAAGGGTAGCGGAAACGTGAAGGTGTTTTAGACATGACAAGCCTATTTAACAACCTCGAGGAGCAACTCACTCCAGCTAACAGGAGGTCGTAAAGACAATTGTGTTAGCACAGACACCCCAAAAGGGGTGTCTGTTACCAATTTTATACTGAATGAACGTCTATACAAAACTATAGAACGCTATACTTCTAGATACTAGTTATCATACTACCATCCATTCAAAACTAGAGGACAAAAACAATGACTATATCCAGCCAAGAGCAGACAGACTTACATGACGATATTCAGGAAATCCTTGTTGATGAGGCACAGTTACAGGCGCGTATCCGCGAGATCGGTGCGTCAATTGCAGAAGAATATGCAGGCCAAGATTTGTTGCTGGTTTCCATCCTAAAGGGCAGCTTTGTCTTTGTGGCCGATTTGTTGCGGGCGATTCCGATTCCGCATCATGTTGATTTTATGGCAACCAGCAGCTATGGTGCGTCGGTCCAGAGTACGGGGGTTGTACGCATCTTAAAAGACTTAACCCAGCCGATTACAGGGCGCAATATAATTGTGGTCGATGATATCATTGACAGTGGACATACACTCAACTACCTGACACGCATCCTTAATGAGCGTCAGCCAGCAAGCCTCAAAATTGTGACCTTGTTGGATAAACCAGCGCGGCGTGAAGTCGATTTGCACGTTGATTGGATTGGGTTTTCGATTCCCAATGAGTTTGTGGTTGGCTATGGATTAGATTATGATGAGTATTATCGTAATTTGCCCTATATTGGTGTGTTGAAGCCGAGTGTGTATGCGGATGGGGACTTGGGGATTTAGTAGGTCAGTGATCGGTATTCGGTAGGTCGGTATTCGGTGGGTTAGTCATCGGTTGCTCAGTAATCGGTTGTTCAGTGGTCAGTGAGTCAGTAATCGGTTGTTCAGTGGTCAGTGAGTCAGTAATCGGTTGTAGTAAACCGACTTACCGAATACCGACTTACCGAATACCGACCTACCGACTTACCGAATACCGACCCACCGACCTACCGACCTACCGTAACGGTCGTGCTTCAATGTTGGCATGGGTGTTGATGTAGCCAAGCCAGCCGCGTACCGTGAATGGACCCAAGTCGTTGTGCTTGACGCGTTCGGTTAGGGAAACATCGGCGTCGATAAATTCTTGGATGAGTGCCAAGGTGTCTTGGCGTGTATTGCGGAAGAATTCACGTTGTTCGTCCAGCGAGAGGTCTGTGCTGGGGCGGTAATCGTCGTATTCTTCGTCGTTAAATTCTGCGCCCAAGAAGACACGCATCCGTTGCTGTGCCCAACGCTCAATGCCCGAAATATGACGCAATGTTTTTTGTGCCTGTTCTGATTTTGGCGTCGAACCAGCATTCTCGTCAATGGTTTTGCCAGATGCGTCCATCTCTTGGCTGATTTCCCGTAATGATTTTTTTAGATTTGGCCGTTCAAAGAACAACTTAGCCACTGTATTAAAAAGTTGGTCGCGTAGACTCATGATTTGATTTCCTCAGTTCAATTATGCAATAGCGCAACAAATTCTATTCATCTGTCGTAATGCTATATTGTAGCCCTGCGTGGTTACGTCACACATCAGCGGTAGTATATCATAGCGATAATGGAATATAGGAAAGCCAAGGGGGAAAAACAACATGATCCAACGACCAGAACTCATGTCACAACACAATGCCGAAGCGTTTCATGGGGAGGATGTCGTCACATCCTATCAGTTTCGCCCTGATTATGCCGACGAGACCTTTGCGATTTTGGCAGCGTTGTTGAACGGAAACCCTCGTCGCATACTCGATGCGGGTTGCGGACGGGGTGACATTGCTCGTCCGCTGGTTGCATCTGGCGATGAGATTGAGGGATATGAGATTGAGGGAGTGGATGCTGTGGATTTCTCTGCGGCCATGATTGCACACGGGCAACAGATGCCCAACGGCGACCATCCCAATCTGCGTTGGCATCATGGGCGAATTGAGGAAGTGCCACTGGACCCACCCTATGGGTTAATCATCGCAGCGGCCAGCCTACACTGGATGGATTGGCCTGTAGTGATGCCTCGCTTCCGCGAGTTGTTGGTTCCTGGTGGCTATCTTGCGGTTGTCAACCAACGAACGACGCCCGATGCATGGTCGTTATTGGATGGTGTCATCGATGAATATCGTGTGGATGGGACCTTTGAACCCTTTGATTTATTTGGGGAATTAGAAAGACACCATCTCTTTAAACCTGTTGGGAAGCAACAAACGGCCTCCTTGCCTTTTGTCCAGTCGATAGAGGATGCCGTTGAGTCCTATCATTCACGTACTGGGTTTGCGCGGACACGCATGGGAAAAGCCAAGGCAACGGCTTTTGACCAAGCAGCACGTGAGGTTTTATATGCCAAATACCCCAGTGGCATTGTTCAGTTTGAGGTTGCGGTTAGCATTCTATGGGGGCTACCGGGCGAGTAGGACGTTATCAAGTAAGTGATGTGCGAAGAAATCGTAACGCAGGTTGGCTACCTGCGT
>JBCCFC010001471.1:0-2674 GCA_039029935.1 Chloroflexota bacterium | reverse complement strand
GGGAGGTGGCGAAAAATAGTGTGTATATCCAGAATATGCGCCGTCACCTCCCGTCAGGCTACTATGTCTGTCTACTTAATCTTTCTTGAGTAACTTCTCGGCCAATGTATCACTCACAATTTGATACTTTTCAAACTGCATTGTAAATGTGCCACGACCACTCGTCATGGAGCGGAGTTTTGTGGCGTATCCAAACATTTCGCTCAGAGGGACAAGTGCGCGAATCGCCTGTACGTTACCACGTGGGTCCATCCCCTCTAGCATACCACGTCGACTATTGATATCACCCACAACATCACCAATGTAATCTTCGGGGACAACCGATTCAACACGCATGATTGGCTCCATCAACGCTGGCTTGGCTTTGCGACAACCTTCTTTGAAGCCCATGCTGGCGGCAATCTTGAAAGCCATTTCGCTGGAGTCAACCTCATGATAGCTACCATCCACCAAATTGATTCTGACATCGACCACGGGATAGCCAGCCAAAACACCGTTGGCCGTTGCTTCACGCACACCATCTTCAATTGCCTTGAAGTAGTCGCGTGGAACAGAGCCCCCCACAATATTCTCTTCAAAGTGGATGCCGCCACCTGGCTCATTGGGTTCAATCTCCAGCCAAACATCACCAAACTGACCACGACCACCACTCTGGCGCACAAAACGACCTTGTACACGGGTTGCCTGTGTGATCGTTTCACGATAGGCGACCTGCGGTTGACCAACGTTACACTGCACACGGAACTCACGACGAAGACGATCCACAATAATGTCTAGGTGCAGTTCGCCCATACCTGCGATGATGGTCTGTCCCGTTTGCTCATCCGTTGTCACGCGGAATGTGGGGTCTTCCTCAGCCAGCTTGTGCAGTGCCTCGGACATTTTATCCTGATCGCCCTTGGATTTTGGCTCAATCGCAATCTGGATCACAGGCTCTGGGAATTCGATGGTTTCTAGCAGAATTTCTTTACTTTGATTACACAAGGTTTCGCCTGTAAAGCTGTGCTTCAAACCGACAACAGCGGCAATATCACCCGCCTCGGCAATGCTGATATCCTCACGTTTATCTGCATGCATCTGGACCAAGCGGCCAATGCGTTCTTTGCGACGACGATTTGGATTATAGACGCTATCCCCCTGCTTGAGCGTACCAGAATAAACCCGTACATAGGCCAATCGACCGATGAATGGGTCAGTGGCGATCTTAAAGACCAACGCACCCAGATGTGCTTTTGAGTCAGCTTCACAAAGCACAGGTTCGCCCGTAATGGCATCCTCGGCTTCGGCTGGTGGAATATCCAGCGGGCTTGGCATATAACGTACAACGGCATCCAAGAGTGGCTGTACACCTTTATTTTTTAGTGCTGTTCCACAGAGAACAGGGACTAGCTCATTGCCGATGACGGCTTGTCGCAAAGCGGCATACAACTCATCGTTGGTAATATCTTCGCCTTCCAAATATTTCTCGATCAGCACTTCGTCTGTCTCAGAGATTCGTTCGACAAGTTTCTCGCGAGCTTCCTCAGCCGCACTTTGGAGATCAGCAGGAATCTCTTCAATGGTCGGATTTGCGCCCATTGCGTCTGAGAAAATCAACGCCTGCATGGTAAACAGATCAATCACGCCTCGGAAATTACTTTCCGCACCAATTGGCAATTGAATTGGTAGCGGGTCAATGCCAAGACGGTCTACAATCATGTCGCATGTGTTTTCAAAGCTGGCCCCGGTACGGTCCATCTTGTTGATAAAACAAATGCGTGGCACTTGGTAGCGGTCAGCCTGACGCCTGTTGTCCTTCTTTTGTAAAGTAAGGTCAAGGAAGTTAACTTTGGTGTTGGGTGGTGATGTTTCCCAACATAAGGTGCCCCAGTCATTGATCCAGTGGTTGAAGGTTTCCCAGTTGTGTTGGTTCTCCTGTTGGTTTGTGGAGAATTTCCAAATACCAAAGACATCATCAATGTATCATTTGTAAAGGAGGATGTTGGTGTTGAATTTGTGGAGTTCCATTTCTTTTATGCCCATGTATAATGTGGCATATGAAGGGGCGGGTGGTGTCCCCATGGCTGTGCCTGATACTTGTCTAAAGTATAGGTCACTAAACTGGAAGATGTTGTGTCTCATTACAATGCAGAGAGCAATGTAGATGGGCTTCCAATCTGTGTCTTCGCAGAGTGGATTGGTTTTGAGGAAGTCCTTGATTACGGATAGTGCGTGGGTAGTACTAATATTCGAATACATACCGATCGCATCGGCTGTGAAGAGTTCTGCGTTCTGCATGTCGATGTTGGTGCAATCATTCAGTAATTGTCTTGAATCTTGGATGAAAGACTTGAGTTTTTTAACAAGTGGTTGGAGTTGATAATCCAGCCATTTGGCCAGTCCATATAGTGGGCTACCACTGTATGAGACTATAGGTCGAGATGCAAGTTGTTGCTTGTGTACTTTGATGGTTAAGTAGAACTGTGGGATAGTACGTTCGATGTTGTCGATAGTAGCGTAGTGTTCGATGTAAAAGGCTTCTTGATCAGTAAAGGAATTGTGATGAAATTGTTGCAGGCGTTGGATTTGTTTGATAACTTTTTTATAATCGGAGATTGCCTCTTCTTTGGTACGGCGTTCATAGTTTGTCTGGTTGTGTAGATGTTCATTGTGTGCCATTTCCACATAACGTTTT
>JBCCFC010001470.1:0-2681 GCA_039029935.1 Chloroflexota bacterium | reverse complement strand
CCGCTACCCTTAATTCTAGACCACAGAGCGACCGACTGGAACCACATCTATCGGTGTGCTCACCTATCTAACTGCTGCTACCATGTAGCCCTCTGTTAGTTCCTTGTCCATGGATAAAACACCATTGATTTAGGAACTATCTAGTACTGGCTGGCTCAAATACGTGTGCAGCAAACCAGAGGGAATAATTGCACATGGACTTACGCCAGGCTGTACTAGTGTAGCCGTTTAAAGCACTGAACCACGCAGCATTTACTACGCCGCTTTCGCCACCACCTGTGCATCAGACATCGCCGAGGCAATGACATTTTCATCAACACCTTGTTTGAGCAATGATTCAATCATCGTTGAGATGATCTCTTGCCCTTCCAATCGTTCTAAATCAACCCTAAGTCCTTGGCCGATATAGGCGCGCATTAAGGGTTGATACCCCGAAAAGCCAAGAAGTGGAGCGATCCGTTTCAAATCTTCAATGACATCTTCTGGCATTCGCAGTGTAATAGATGTCATCGGACGGTCTTTTTGTAAACGCTGTTTGATTTTATTGATGTTCATATGTTCTTCGTTCATGAGATTGTGCTTTGCGAGCTGAAACAATTCGTATACTCTCACCTCGCAAAACATAAATTACATACAATACCTGCCACTTTGCAGTCATTCCAATCACGTGCTCGCGCAATTCATCATCAGTAACTTCATCATCAACAGCAAGCAACAGCGGATCGAAAAATACCTCGCAGGCTAGATTAAATGAAACACCGTGCTTTTTTTGATTCGCTGATGCCTTCTTTGGGTCCCATTCAAAGTTGATGCCCTGCAATGCAAAGTGAATGTTCATGAGTTTATTATATCAAATTGTATGTACATTGTCAATACGTTGTATATCTCTAGCCCATCGACCGCGCTTTGACAAATGCCGCCACCGAACGCTCCACATCCGCTGGCGTCGTTGCCCACGAACATACACTCACTCGAATCGCTGATTTACCCTGCCATGTCGTGCCGCCACACCAACACTCACCAGAACGCTGGATATTGGCAAGCGTTGCCTGCGTCTCCTCTGGTGAGTCACAGGCCACCAAGCATTGATTGAACACCACGTCGTTGAGAACCGTAAAGCCTTCTGCGCCGAGCAACTCCCCAAATTGAACCGCACGGTCACACAGTCCATCAATCAACTCCCCGGCACCCTGTCGTCCCAAAAATTTGAGTGCAGCCCACAACTCAACCGAGCGTGCCCGCCGTGACATCTCCGGTGTGTAAAGCATTCCATCACGCTGCTCACTGTATTGAATGTACGACCCTGTAGCCTGCATCGCCGACACCAATGCGCTGCGGTCATGGCACATGACAATACCGCTGTCATAGGGCGTGTTCAGCGTCTTGTGTCCATCGGTTGACCACGAGTGCGCCTTCTCCATGCCTTCGGTCAGATAGCTACGTGACGGTGATGTCGCTGCCCACAGTCCAAATGCACCATCGACATGTACCCATGCACCTGCTTCATTGGCACGGTCACAAATTTCACCCAACGGATCAAACGAGCCTGATGCCACATTGCCCGCCTGCGCAACCACCAACGTGTGGTCATCCAACGTGGGCATCTGCGTAATGTCCAGCCGTCCTTGGTCATCCGCTGGCACACGCTCGATATTTGCCGTACCCAGCCCCAACAACGCCAACGCTTTGAAAACTGTGCCATGCGCCTGATCGCTGGTGACAACGCGTAACTTGGGCGCATCAAACAGCCCCTGCTCATTCACGTCCCAGCCCAGCCGTTGCAACAGGCAATAACGTCCTGCTGCCAATCCACACATCGTTGCCGTTGATGTCCCGCTCACAAACCCCGCTGCTGTGTCATCGGGTAAGTTAAACAAATCACACAGCCACTGTTCGCAGACATGTTCCAACGTAGACACAATCGGCGACATAACATATAGTCCAGCGTTCTGGTCCCACGTATCTGTCAGCCATTTCGCCGCCAACGTAACAGGGATGATGCCACCGTTGACAAAGCCAAAGTAGCGACCGCCGATTTGCATGCTTGTTGCAGGTGAACCCAACTCGTGCAGCAATGAAAGAATATCAGATGCGTTTTGAGGTGAATCTGGCAACAGTTCATCAAAGGCAGATAGCTTGGCAACGGTGGCATCGTCTGGGTAAATGGGGCGATTTTCGATTTGCCCTAGATAATCAATCGCTGCGGCACTGGCTTGTTGGAGTAGTTCAGTTGATGTCAGTTGTTGACGCATGGTTTCTTGAAGTGTAGATGAGTACATGGTATTCCTTTTCATTTTGTCCAATCGACAACGCTTAACCCTAACTCTAACAGCGCAATATGCTCGTTGAGCTTGCGCCAATCCTTATAGGTCAACACAACTGCGACTGCACCCTCTGCCTCATCTGTCAACACAACAGGACTATCGGCTACTTTTTCCAGCATATCTGTCGGTTCTGGAATAAAATTTGTTATTGGTTCAAATTGTAATTTTTGTGCCATATGAAACTCTCCTCCTATCGCTCTCATGGTAATGCTGAATTTTCGAGGAAATTTGCGAAAAAATATGAAAGGGCAGCAATCTATCCTGAGAAACGGTAGAACCATCATCTCGTATGATGCATTATACCACGAATTTCATCCCTAAAACGATTTACGTAAAACCAGTTATACTTTGAACGGG
>JBCCFC010001469.1:0-2690 GCA_039029935.1 Chloroflexota bacterium | reverse complement strand
GAGCACTATGAAAAGACGATGAAAAATAATTTTCTACTGTCTACAATCCCTAGCGTGATCTGTATTGGGGGAATTGTCTTCCTTCATTGGGGGGTCGTCGCAGGTATGGCAGTTAATATCGTTTCCTTGTCTATCGGCGTCGCCAATGCCGTCTATCCCTTATTTAACCAGAAAACAGATTAGAAGTATTAAATCACACTTGTCAAATTCAAAAATTACTATGAAACGAAAACTATACAAAACACAAATTGAAGTGCCTGAAGGCAAGATTGACTTCTCGGTAGGTCAGCCTTGTTGGTCTGTATTACCTGTAGAACTTATGCGGCAAGCCTCGGACCATTGCTTGTCTCAGGGCAATACGCTCATGCTCAACTATGGTCCAGCACAGGGCGATGGTCCTTTTTTAGAAACATTGGCAACATTTTTAACATCAGCATATGGGTATAGGGTTGACCCACTTTCACTCATGGTCACGGGTGGTGCATCTCAAGCACTGGACATGGTTTGCGCATTGTTTACCGAGCCGGGTGATACCATCTTTGTTGAAGAACCGACCTATTTTATCGCACCGCTTATTTTCAAAGAACACAAACTCAACATCGTGGCTGTACCCGTTGAGGAAGATGGGATGGATATCGACGCCTTGGAATCACTTCTGACGGAACACACCCCTGCCTTTATTTACACAATTCCAGCCTATCAGAATCCCACAGGTATCAACCTCTCTGCTGAAAAACGCCAGAGACTGGTAGACCTAAGCGTTGCACATAATTTTTTGGTTGTGGCCGATGAGGTCTATCAACTACTCGGTTATGCCGATGCGCCGCCCCAGCCATTAGCGGCTATGATTGATACCGAAACCGTGATTTCTATCGGCTCATTCTCCAAAATTTTCAGTCCAGCGTTACGGCTCGGTTGGCTTCATGCAGGACCGAAATTATTGGATAGATTGGTCGATATGAAGTTTATTTTTAGCGGTGGTGCAGTCAGCCAGTACAGCGCACACCTAGCCTGTAGCGCACTTCAATTGGGGCTGTATGAGCCATATTTAGACGAGCTAAAGCATGTTTACTCACGACGTAGCCAAGCACTTTGCGAGGCACTACATCAACAGCTAGGTGATATGGCGACCTTCTGCGACCCAACGGGTGGCTTCTTTGTGTGGGTCGAGTTGCCATCACATGTCAATGCAAAGGCACTCCTGCCACTCGCCGCGCGACATGATGTTAATTTTCATCCCGGTGTGACCTTTTCAAACCAGGACGGGTTCAGTAATTTTATACGGTTGTGCTTTACGATGTATGAGCCTGACGAGTTGACGGAGGGGGTGCGTCGATTGGCGCGGGTGTTGAAAGAGTCTGGTTAAGGATTTCCTCATCAATCAACCCAAGCCCCTCAATCATCTCATCAAATGTAGATTGTTGACAATCCTGCATTTTGCATTTAAAATCGGTCAGCCAAGAGCCTCTATTACAAAATTGATTAGAGACCAAAAATTTTTGTAAGGGTCAAAGAGGGATTACATAGAAGGTGCCCAAAGGGTTCCCGAACCTTATAGCAGCCTTGGCTTGCTGTTTATGGTGTTGCGGACCATTACAGAAATGACCTAAAAAATAACAAGGATAGTCAACAATTATGAAACAAGCAATCTATAAAGGTAATAAAACCATTGAAGTCAGCGCGGGACAAGCCCAAGTACCGGGGCCAGATGAGGTGCGCATTGATGTGGCCTATTGTGGTATCTGTGGCACGGACCTCCACATTTTTCTTGGTCACATGGATCAGCGGGTGGATATACCGCAGGTTGTCGGTCATGAAATGTCGGGCATTGTCGCTGAGGTGGGCAGCAATGTCACGGCATGGCAGGCAGGCGACCCCGTTGTCGTGCGACCATTGGACCCATGTAACGATTGCCCGTCGTGTGCGGCAGGCCATCGCCACATCTGTCAAAACTTGAGATTCTTGGGCATTGAGACACCGGGCGCATTTCAGAGCAGTTGGACGGTTCCCGCGCATACACTGCACCGTCTACCCAACGACATTGCGCTCGATCATGCAGCTATGATTGAGCCTATCGCCGTTGCCTGTCACGATGTGCGCATGGGTAGAATCGCACAAGGCGAAAAGGTCGTTGTCATTGGTGGTGGCCCCATCGGCATTTTGAATGCACTGGTGGCGCGTCACGCTGGTGGGGATGTCACCGTATCCGAGGTCAACCCCTATCGTATCCACTTGGCGGAGGAGTTGGGCTTGAATACGGTCAACCCACTGGAAACCGACTTATCAGCCTATGTCGCTGATTGGACAGGCGGGGCGGGGGCGGATGTCGTCTTTGAAGTCTCTGGCACAGCGATTGGTGCAGAGACCATGACCAAACTGGTGCGGACACGCGGTCGTATCGTTGTTGTTGCTATCTTTGCCGATGCCCCCAAGGTCGATCTCTTCCAGTTCTTCTGGCGCGAGTTGGAGATGATTGGGGTACGTGTATACGAGCCAGAAGATTATGACAAAGCCATTGAGATGGTCGCCACCAACGCGCTTCCGCTGGACAAGTTAATCACAGAACGTTATTCCTTGACGAAGATACAAACAGCCTTTGAGGAACTTGCATCAGGTGCAGAGGCCATGAAAATTTTGATTAATACACAGGAAGGGTAGTGTATCGGTGTAATGGTGTAGGGGTGTGATGG
>JBCCFC010001468.1:0-2703 GCA_039029935.1 Chloroflexota bacterium | reverse complement strand
TTCAAACATATGAAACGATGTTGTGTATTCCATATTGGGATAGGGCGGAATGAGTTGTGGGAATTGGATTACCCGCCAGCCATCCAAAAGCGCATCCAAGCCCGTCTCATAGGGTGGCGTGTCACTATCCCCTGTTGTCGGTCGGGTCTTGCCCGTGCCGTCATAAAATGTCCATCCGGTCACAGTACTGTCAAGTGCCGAATTGGTCAGATAGAGTATCATTACTTTTTGTCGTTTTGCCATTCAATTGTTTCCTTCTACTTTTTATCTAATTCTGTTGCCTGATCTGCAATGCCCTGAATCATTGAGGAAAAGACAACACCATGCAGGGGATAGACACTATACCAATAGAGAATCCCCCCCAGCCCCTTTGATGCCAAATAAGCGGTTTGAACAAGTTCTGTGGCGGAGCCACCATCAATGGGTGTCGCCTCAAACTTGAGCCAACCTGTTCCTGGCAACTTCATTTCAGCGCGCAAAATCAGCAATCTATTTGGCTCAATCGCTTCGACACGCCAAAAATCAAGCGCATCGCCCACCCGCAGGTCATCGGGGTGACGACGCCCTCGTCGGGCACCAACACCACCCATCATCCGATCCAACAATCCGCGCGCACTCCAAAGCAGGTTATAGCTAGGCCAACCGCGTTCGCCACCGATGCCTGTGAACGCTTGAAAGACGGCTTCGGCTGATGCGTTCACGGTGAGTTGCCGACGCTCGATGAACATCCCCTGTTCTTGGGTCAGATAGACCGGGGGCAAGTCGCCTTGGCTCGACGCAATGGCATCACTCCAGATGGTTTCGATATTACCCTGTTCAACCCGGCCCAGTGCAAGCTGCACCGCTGTCTTAAAATCCAGTGGCTCTATCTCTGGGAACAACGTTTGGGCCGTGTCACTGCGCACAATCAGCTCATTGCGCAGTCCTTCAATCAGCGGACGGGCAATGCTGGCGGGGATAGGTGTCATCCAATGGACCCAATAGGATGAAAGCCGAGGGCTGAGAACGGGCACACGGACAAAATATCGCTGTAGGTCTCGTACCTCGGCGTATATTTTGATCATCTCCGCATAGGCGAGTACATCCGCACCACCAATTTCAACAATTGTGTCCGTATCCTTGGGTAGCTCATTGGCAGAGACCAGATACGCCAACACATCACGGATGGCAATGGGCTGTGTTTGTGTATATACCCAGCGAGGGCAGGCCATCACAGGGAGGCGTTCGGCCAAATTGCGCAACATCTCAAAGGAGAGACTGCCCGAACCAACCACCATACCCGCACGGAACTCGAGCACAGGCACGCTGGTGCTGCGTAGTGCGGCCCCTGTCTCCTGCCGAGAGCGCAAATGCTCCGACAAATCACCCGTTGAATCGCCCAACCCCCCCAAGTAGATGATGCGCTCCACCTGAGCGTCCTGTGCAGCACGAGCAAAGTTGTTGGCGGCGTCAATGTCTCGCTGGCGAAACTCGGCGTGATTGCCCATGCTGTGAATGAGATAGTAAGCGATATCGACCTGCTCAAAAGCTGCGACCAATGAGTCTGGCTGCAACACATCCCCACTGGCAATTTCAATCTCATCATACCAAGGTCGCCCTTGAAGACGCTCAGGACCACCTCGCACCATCGCGCGCACAGCATAGCCCGCATCCAAAAGGCTTTGCACCAACCGGCCACCGACATAGCCAGTAACGCCTGTCACTAGCACACGTTGCTTACTTGACATACTTTTGTGTTCCCAATTGCGACATATCCATAGTTATTAATAATTGACCTATAACAACTCCTCAGTTTCATCCAGCGGATAATAATTGTAATAGAGTTCATCTAGCATATCATGATATCCCCAGCCCATATGGACTGTATCGTAGACAAGTTTCTCGAAACGCGGACGAAGCTCCTCAATCAGTTCATCATCACCAGTCCCTGTCACGAAATCGATGGCATCACTGTAAACGGATTCCATGCTATTATAAAATCCTTCATACATGTCGCCATACGTCAATGCACACAATGTACCTTGCTCAACATAATACAGCATCAAATCAGCAATCGCTTTGGGATCGTCGCTGGCCTTCTTAAAATCATTGAGTGCTTTGCGCGCATTTCTAAGATTGAGATTGGGGGCGTCTTTCCCTGGTGAAAGCTCTGTATCAATCCGTTTCCGATATGGTTCCATCAAGGTCTGAGGGTCGCCTAGCTTTAGGCGAGATGACAGAAATACCTTGTTATCGGTATTGAGTTTGTGCAAATCCCGAATCAATAGGAGAAGTTCTTGCTTGGATGCACCTGACAGTTCTTTCTTGATTTGGGTCCATGTCAATGGCTTCTGTTTACTCATAGGCTATACACCTTTGCTGCGGTGTCATAGAACAATGCCTGCTTCTCATCCTCAGAGAAATCAGCCGTCATCTTCTTAAACGCATTCCATACAACCGGATACGAAATCGACCACTTATCGACGGGGAAATTGCTCTCAAACATACATCGCTCCACACCAAAACAATCCAGCGTGTGCATGTAATAGTGTTTCTGGGTAGCCACCAGTTCATCCGAGGTGGCGGGCTTATCCGCTTGGTCCCAGCCAAAGCCGTTGTCAGGCATGGCAAGCCCACCCAGTTTGGCATAGACATTTGGACATTGGGCGAGTTCAGCGATGTCCAGTTTCCACTGCGCAAAAATTTCCTCACGGTGGTCACGGT
>JBCCFC010001467.1:0-2708 GCA_039029935.1 Chloroflexota bacterium | reverse complement strand
GAAAGGTTGAAAGGTGGTAGGGTTGGAAAGTTGAAGGGTGGAAGGGTGGAAGGGGGTAACAGTAGCACATTGCAGTGCATGCTGATATAATTATACGATAAGAAGATATTTTTTACGATTGCAAAATTTTACACAAAAGGCAGAAGTGTCTCGGTGTTGAAAGCATAAAGAGTCGATGGGGCTATTTAGACATACCCACTCTTCCACCTTTCAACCCTTCAACCCTTCCACCTTTCAACTTTTTACGGAGAAAATCACGATGGAGAAAATTCGTTGGGGTCTCATTTCGACAGCAAATATCAATAAGGCATTGCTCGATCCAATTCGTCAGGCAGAACGGAGCGAGTTGGTAGGCGTTGCCAGCCGCGATTTGGACAAGGCCAAGGCGTATGCGGAAAAGCAGAATATGCCCAAGGCATATGGCAGCTATGAGGAGATGTTGGCTGATCCGGATATTGACGTGGTCTACAATCCGCTGCCTAATCTGCTTCATGCGGAATGGACAATTAAGGCGGCGGATGCGGGTAAGCATGTACTGTGCGAGAAGCCGTTGGTGACAACAATGGCGCATTTTGATCAGGTTGAAGCGGCGGCAACACGCAACAATGTCACTGTCTTTGAGGCGTTTATGTATCTGCACCACCCGCAGACGCTTAAACTACAAGAGATGATCCGCGAGGGTAAATTGGGGACATTGCAGCAGATCACAAGTCAGTTCCACTTTTATCTCGACCCATCGCAAAGCCAGAATATTCGACTGAGTGCGCCGTTACATGGGGGCTGTACATGGGATGTCGGTGTCTATCCACACAGCATGGCGTTGACGATGGCGCAGGCTGGTGGTGCAGGTGATGTGCCGGAAGAGGTCTATGCACACCAGATTGTCGGTGAGACAGGCGTGGATGTGGCGATGCGTGTGCAGATGCGCTATGCGAATGGGCTATCGGCGCAGATTTCATCAAGCTTTCGCACACCATTCCGTGAAGGTGCGGACCTCATTGGGTCGGATGGAGCGTTACATGTAGCAGAGCCTTGGAAGCCAGGGTTGAGTGGTAATGAAAGCCGTATTGTGTTCAATCATCGTACAGACGGTAGCACGAATATTGTCACACCGCAGATTGATCCATATCTCTGCGAGGTGCAGGCGATGGAGGCGTGTATTCTTGATGGTGCTGACCCAGTTGTGCCGTTGAGCCAGAGCCGTCATTTCTTGCGCACGGTGTTGGCGAGTTATGAGTCGGCGCAGACGGGGCAACCTGTGCGTTTGTAAAACAGATAAAAACGCACGGATAAAGTATCGGGACAAGAAGATGGGTCTAATGGATTGAAGGATGCCCCGATTTTTGGAAAAAAAATCGGGGCATCCTTCAATCCATTAGACCCATCTAGGAGACCCTAAAACTTCACCTATATCAAAATTGGAGTATTGATAATGAGTAGTGTACTTGCGCAACCATTGACATTGCCGTGCGGTGTCACCCTACCCAATCGTTTGGGCAAAAGTGCCATGACCGAGGGGCTGGCTGACCCGCAGGATAACCCGACAGAGGCCCACGACACGCTGTACCGCATTTGGTCCGAAGGCGGCACAGGGTTGCTGATTACGGGCAATGTGATGGTGGACCGACGTTATCTGGAGCGAGCAGGGAACGTGGTCTTGGAAGATGACCAAGCAATGGTCCAGTTGAAGAACTTGGTCGCTGCGGGCAAGTCTGGTGGAAGTCAGTTGTGGATGCAGATCAACCACCCTGGGCGTCAATGTCAACGGACCATCAATCGCCAGCCACTCTCGCCGTCGGATATCCAACTCAACATGGTCGGATTGTTTGGTCGTCCTCGTGCCATGACCGAAGCGGACATCAAGGAAGTGATTGGTCGTTTTGTGCAGACGGCTCTGCTTGGCAAACAAGCAGGCTTTGATGGCGTACAGATTCATGGGGCGCATGGCTATCTGATCAGCCAATTTCTCTCACCCATAACCAATCAGCGCACGGACCAATGGGGTGGATCGTTGGAAAATCGCGCCCGCTTTGTGCGTGAAATCGTGCGGACTATGCGTGAAGCGGTTGGCGATGACTACCCGGTGGGCATCAAGCTCAACTCAGCTGATTTCCAAAAAGGTGGCTTTACGCTGGAAGAGTGTGTCACCGTGGCGGGTTGGCTGGCTGATGACTCGATTGACCTGCTCGAAATCTCTGGCGGAACCTATGAACAGCTTAGTCTGCTGGGTGTGGAGCCAACTGAGGTGCGTGAAAGTACGCGTAAACGTGAAGCCTATTTTATCGAGTACGCCAATGCCATTCGGGAAACCGCCAAAATGCCATTGATGATTACTGGTGGATTCCGCAGTCGTGTATTCATGGAAGAGGCCGTTAGCAGTGGTGAAGTTGATGTTGTGGGATTGGCGCGACCGCTGTGTACGCAGCCCGACCTTGGTAGCCAGCTTCTTGCCGGAACCATTGATGAGGTGGATGCCTATGAACACGGCCTTGTATTGGGCAAAGGGTTGTGGGGGCATAACAGTCCGCTGAGTCTGGTCAGAGCCATCAATGCCTTTGGCAGCGTCGGCTATTATTACTACCAGATTATTCGGCTTTCGCAAGGGTTGGAGCCAGAGACGAATTTGACGGCTTGGCACGTGCCAGCACAGATCCACAGCCCTATGCAGAGTTGACAGCCAGCAAAGCTAAGGCCCGCAGTTAGCTGCG
>JBCCFC010001466.1:0-2708 GCA_039029935.1 Chloroflexota bacterium | reverse complement strand
TTTAGGCCATTCCACAAAATACAATACCCATTGAAAACGCGGAGTTAGCACTCTCTAGTGCGGGTTTTACACGGGTACTCCGGCAATAGAGATTGCCTAACTCCGCGATCCTGTGGGTAATTATTTTTGTGGAATGGCCTTAAGAAAATAAATCTAAATTACGTGTATCAAGTCAACTATCGGCCCACAAATGGCAAGAACGAGAACCATCGCGTTGGCTGGCTTGGCTCATTCGTTTCGTCCAGAGCCGTTGGAACTTGTACATTGACATTGGCATCATCGGTCAGGCGTAACACCTGTGTATCCGCAATGTTGGCGGCATCCAAGCGACCATTGACGGCAATGTCTGTACCGCTCTCAATATCGTCGTTGACTCGTGTGTTGAACACCACTTGCCCCGATTCACCTCTAGACAGACTGCCCATACGCATGGCACAAACTGTTCCAGCGGGTGCCCCATCTGGGCATGGACCACTACCATCGACAAGCTGCCACACAGCGTCTACCTCTTGCGTGGCGGATGCAGTCTGGACAGCTGCGGGTGATACAGCGCCACTGCCAGTGCTGACAAAGACTGTCCCATCAGGGATGACCATGATGATAACCACCTGTTCCAGCGTACTGTCATCGACATTGCCAAAGTTGATGACAAAGGACAGTTCTTCACCTGGCTGCACAGTACCCTCAGACACAATATCCAAATCAATGTTTGCAATCTCATCAGCGGCCTCAATGATCTCTTCTGGTGTGACATCGTCACCAAAGACCTCCGCAGCCTCAAAGCTCTCGTCGCCATCTTCTATCGCATCGTTGATGAGTTCAGTGATGATGACGGGCAATGGCACGGGTGTCAATGTTGGCGTTGCTGTTGGTGTCGCAGTCGGTGTAGAAGTCGGTGTATTTGTTGGCACGGCAGTCGGTGTCGCTGTTGCAGTCGGCGTATTTGTTGGTACAGCGGTTGGTATTGCTGTCGGCGTGTTTGCTGGCACAACAGTTGGCGTCGAGGTCGGCGTAGTTGTTGGTGCAGCGGGCACAGCAGGTGCTACAGTCGGTGCAGGTGTGCTTGTTGGCACTGGCGTAGGTGTATCAACAGCGGGTGTTGCTGTAGCGGTCGGCGTCGATGTAGGTGTCGATGTAGGTGTCGATGTGGGCGTCAATGTAGGTGTCGATGTGCTGGTCATGGTAGGCGAGACAGGTGTACTTGTTTCAATTAGTGTCGGTGTGACTGTCGGTGTAGAAGTTGATGTGCCAGTCGGCGTAGCAGTTGGTGTGCTGGTTGGTGTACCTGTCGGTGTAGCAGTGGGGAAATTGTTGTCAATAATCGTGCCAGTCGCCTCGCCATCCGCAATACTGGCATTGGTAGGGCTGCTCAACACCAACTTCAGATCACGGCTTCCTTGCCTTGATGCCAAGTTCGCAATCGGAACACCAATCGTGGCACTGGTTTGACCAGCAACAAAGGTTAATGTGCCGCTTGTCGCAGTGTAGTTGTCTGGTGCATGGGCGGAGACGTTTTCGGTGTGATAGTTGACTTGCACAGGTGCGTTACTGGCAGTGTTGAGCCGCACGGTAAAATTCAGTACACCAGCAGTTTCATTGGCAGAGACATCATCAACGGCAATCGTCACCCCTGCGATTGGCGTATCATCATCGACAATTGAGAGGGTCGCCTGCTGTTGCCCAGATGCGATAAACCCATTGATGACATTGGTCATATCAATGATAATGGTTTCATTGCCCTCGACAAGGTTATCCTGTGTCGCTGTCAGTCCAATGGTTGCAGTGAGTTGTCCTGCGGGGATGACGATTTGTGTGGCTTCAACAATATAATCGCTGCTGCTCGCTGTGCCGCCAAAGCCAAGCGCAACCGTTAGTGGGAACGAGGAGATGAGATCAGCGGTTGCCATGAGTGTCCCCTCACCATTATCCTCCGCCAATGGTGATCCCAGAGCCGCTGTTGATGTTGCTGGCATTGATGGTGATAGCACTGTCGATGGTGGGGAGGCCATTGTCGCCATTACCATTGGGGTTGACGAAGGGTGTATCTAGGGTGATGGTGTCGGTGCTGCCTGTGAACACGGCTGGGTCAAAGACGATGGTGTCGGCCCCGCTGCCAGGTGTAGCACATTCACCATCTGAGTTGTCATCATACGTGGCCGTGTAAATCGCATCCACCAAATTACATTGGCTGTCACTATTATTGATGGTGACACTGTTGACCGTAATCGTGGCTGCTTGTAACGATGGCGCAGCAGATGCCAGGAGCATGGTTGCACTCAAAGCCCCGCTGATGGCTGTGCGCATCAACGGTGATTTCACTCTTGGTGTTACTGACGAGGGTATCTTGCGCCATTGATTGGTGTGCCATGTTCCGGTACGCCAGCTATCCGAATTGAGCTTAGGTAAAAATCTGGTTGCCAATACTTTGCGCCAAAGACGCCATCCGCGCAGCATAGTCTCGCATGTAGTTGGATAGTGTTTGGCTAAATTTATCTGTGCATAGAAGTGATATATCTGAGATAGGCGATTATAGTGTTTTTTACGTGATGATATATGAAGCAAATTCTGATCGTTCTGTGTTTTTTGTTGATTCATTGCATTCTCCCATGTGTTCGTTTTGCTCCTTATTCCTCGATCATACAGATTTTATCTTCACAGATAGTAGCAATTTTATCGCATTTCAAAACTGACTATATGCGGTAACAAAC
>JBCCFC010001465.1:0-2709 GCA_039029935.1 Chloroflexota bacterium | reverse complement strand
CCTCGTGCTGTCAAAGTCAAAATGTCTAAGTTCAAACGCAAACGCGATGGCGATACATCTCTTCATCATGATTTTGAGGCTGACACTACCATCCTTGACCCTCCTTCCCCCAAGTCTCCTTTACCTGCGATCAAGCCTTCCCCACATCCTTTGACAACTTAATCGCATGTCATTCACTGGTATTGACCTTAGACGGATAATTTTAAGAAGAATGACTTCATGACGATGGCATATCAATCACAATCTTCACAGCCCCCTCATCACGCGTATACTGCAATTCATATGCATCCTGAATCTGCTCAAAGGGGAAGTGATGCGTAATCATTGGCCCCACATCGGCTATGCCACTGGCAATCAGTTCCAGTGCCGTGTACGTGCAGGAATGTTCTGGATCACCCGCTAAGGAGCCAACCATCGTCTGTACCGTGACACATTTACGGAACATCTCTAGCATCTGAAAGTCCATCGTATCGTGGATGCGTGGTACACCAAAGTAGAAAATAAAGCCATATCGCTTGACCAGATTGGTGGCGAGGTTGATCGATTCTGGCTCACCCGCTGCCTCAACAACCACATCGACCATCTCGCCATTGGTCAACTCTGACAGCAACTCGACGGTATCGGCATCCGCGTTGTGGATGGTATCCGTTGCGCCATAGAGTGGAGAAATCGTCAGACGATGCGCCTGCAAGTCTACGGCTATCACCCGTCGCGCACCCAGCCGACGCATCATATAGACCCACCACAGCCCTGCTGACCCCTGCCCGATGACAGCGACATCTTTATCGACCACGTTTGGCATCTTCTTGGCCGCATATAACACAGTCCCCAATTGCTGGGCTTGCAGCAGATGCTCTTCCGGTGTTCCCTCTGGCAGGACCAAAACACTACCAATAGGCACAGTGGCATACTCGGCCATGCCTTGGTTGGTGTTGACCAAGGCCAAAGCGACATCGCCGACCTTGAACGACACCTCATCATCGGGATGAATCTCATCAACAATACCGATGACCTCATGTCCACTCATACCCGGCGGCAACGGATAGAGTTCTGGTTGACGATGAAAGACGGCGTGGGTATCGCTGCCACAGAGTGACAACATCTTGGTGCGGATTAATGCCTGACCGCGTTCAAGGCTAGGTTTGGGAATCTCAACGATGGTTGATTGACCCGGTGCGACAACTTGTACTGCGCGCATGGTTTTCTCCTTTTGAATTCTCTTGATGGTTCAGACCTCCGGTAGGTGTCCAAAAAAGGCTCAGACGTATTCAATCCTCTCTGGACACCTTCCGGAGGTCGGGTTTGAATTACGTTATGCACACAGTGGGCTGGTGTCATCCCAGCGGTCAAATGGGTCCATCTCTATGGTGGAGAGATGCGTACGGGCATCATGCCAAAGCTGTGACCAGTCTGCCGGGTCACGCATTTCGCTCTCTGGATGTTGTCGGCTGCGTGCCACAAAGCCGGGAAACGCTGGACGACCTGTCCTTTGTCCCGTTGGGTTATAACGCAAATCAAAGCTAAAGCGAATTTTGTCACTGTTGTTGGCATGTGATGCGTGGAGCGTCAACTTATCCATAAAGAGGACACTGCCCCGTTTCATTTCAGCAGCAATGCTCTTGCCCTCTAAGAGCTGTCCCGGGACGCCCAAACCACCCCGTGTATTACAGTGGTGCATCAACCCACGACGATGGCTATGCGGCCAGACGCGCAGGCAGCCATTCTTGATGGAGGTGTCATTAAAGCTAAACCACACTGTGAGCATCTTGGTATCATCCGCCTCTGGCAGCGCAACCCCAAGGTCTTGGTGAACCGCCGTTTTGCCAAGCTGCACACGCCCATCAGCCTTCTTCGGTGTCAACCGCTCCGGTGGTTTCAGCCGTACATGCTGGATCGGATTGGAATAGATTTCTGACCCGATGACTGATTCCACTACGTCCAACAGCTTCTCGTTGCGCATCATGTGAAAGACCTGTGGTCCAACCCACATGGGCGTATCGGCCTTGACATTGGACTTGGGCAGCGAAAAGTCGAAATACTGCGCATGAACCTTGCCGCTCTCGCCATACACCTTGGTCAAGCGTTCACCAAAAGGCAAATCTTGATAGCGTGATGAAATCTGGCCTTCATCATAGAGTTCATCCGTGAGTCGATCCAGCACGCCTGCATACTCGCTTTCGACAGGCGTCAAATCCTCTTCTCCGAATAAATCCTCGACGATCAAATACCCTTCTTCATGAAACTGCTCTAATTGAGCATCAGTTAAAAAATGTGACATTTGGTATCCTCTTTTTTGTAAATTAGCAAGTTGCAGGATACAAGATTGATTGAGATTGAAGATTTCCCGCAACCCGCCGCTTGCCCCTTAAACAATTAAGAGAATATTGTAGGGGATTTAGGATGAGTTTGCAATCCAGAAAAATCTGTTACGAGCCTGATGTGCAATGTGAAGACGCACTGACATTTGCGCCAGTGGATAGAGAACAGGTGTTGCGATTGCTGGAGTCGATGAAAGAGAGAGCCTTCGTACTCTGTAAACTAAATTTTTCAGATATTATCATTACCTGCGAAGGCAGGAGTGACAACACCAGGGGGAATCTTATAAAATTCTTAGTGTAAAATATGAAAGTAATAATGGAGTTAATTTGTTGCCCAAAATTAACTCTACTCGCAGTCATTATTGGTTGCGATACGAACTTTGCAGTTTTG
>JBCCFC010001464.1:0-2723 GCA_039029935.1 Chloroflexota bacterium | reverse complement strand
TTCAACTTTTCAACTCTTCAACCCTTCAACTCTTCAACCCTTCAACCTTTTTCCCTTCAACCTTTTTCAAAGGAAATCATGGAAAATATGCTTTTAAATCAAACTGAATTATCAGAAAACTATCGCAGCGGATTTGTGGCTGTGATTGGGCGACCCAATGTGGGCAAATCGACGTTGCTGAACCGTGTGTTGGGGCAGAAGATTGCCATTACCAGCCCCAAACCGCAGACAACGCGTGATCAGGTGCTGGGCATTTTGACCGAGGATGAGGCACAGATTATTTTTCTGGACACGCCGGGCATCCACAAGCCCACCAACAAGCTGGGTGAGTATATGATGGCAACGGTGGAAGAGGTTACACCGGATGCAGATGTCATTCTGTGGCTGGTCGATGGCAATCACCCACCGGGCGACGCTGAGATGATGATTGCTGCCATGCTCTGTGAAATGCATGGTCGCACTCCGTTACCACCCATTGTGCTGGGTGTGAATAAGATTGATAAGGTAGGAAAGGGTGGAAAGGTTGAAAGGTTGAAGGGTGGAAGAGTTGAAGAGTTGAAGGATGAAGGAGAGCAGGTTGCAGAGTTGCAGGTTGCGAGTGAGCAGGTTGCGAGTGAGCAGGTTGAGAATAGGCAAGTTGATGAAGAGACTAACGAAGTGGATGCGCCTTGGCTAGTGCATGAGCAGGAATATTTGACGTTGCTTCAGTGGCTGAATCCGGCAGACCCGACATCGTTGCCTGTGAAGACCGTGGCGTTTAGTGGATTGGATGGGACACATGTAGATGAATTGTTGACGACATTGCGTGAGACGCTGCCTGTGGGTCCGCAGTATTATCCCGAAGATCAGGTGACGGACTTGCAGACGCGGTTTATTGCCGCCGAGTTGATCCGCGAGAAAGCTTTGCTACATTTGCATCAGGAAATTCCCCACAGCATTGCGGTTGCGGTCGATGAGTTTAAGCAACGTAATGCCAAGACAACCTTTATTTCAGCCATCATCTATGTGGAACGAAAGAGTCACAAGGGGATTGTGCTGGGGCATAAGGGCAAACAAATCAAGCAGATTGGTCAATCGGCACGTCCTGAGATTGAGGAGTTGGTGGGAACCAAGGTGTATCTTGAACTGTGGGTGAAGGTGTGGGAGAAATGGCGCAGGCGTGAGGGATTGTTGCGGCAGCTAGGATATGCGATGGCGTCATAACTTTATGGAGAAAGGTGGCTACAATGACAAAAAATATAGACCCTATACAGCTACAAAAGATTGCTGAGGCGATCCAGCAAGTCCAGCATGAGATACGCTGGAAATCGGATAGCGCAATTCGTCACCTTAATACACGTAAAAAACGTGGACATCTTGCTACGGATGCAGCATTGAGTGACTATCATCAACTCATCAAAAAGATTGTAACAACCTTGGATGCAGACGTTTACCTGTTTCAATACAGCGAAGATTATCCAACTGTGGTAACATTCTTAGAGGAAGCTCATTGGTTGGTTATGTTCTCAATGGATGGTATCATGGAAACGGCCTTTGTGGTTGAACGCCCCAATGCTTATCTCAACAAGCCCAATGTTATTTATCTGGGAAAACTACAGGAGTTACTGTCATGAATCGATATGTGGAAAAAATGATGACCCCGCAGCGATTTGAAGAATTACTGTCGTCTTATGAAGTTGCAACCCAAAGACCAGATGTCAGTGGTGCAGAACACCTCGACATGCTACTAATCCGTTCCGAGTTGGAAAACCAGCGTTTTCATCTAAACGAGAATCAAGCCCGCCGACTGCGTGAGGCTGATACCTGTTTATCTAAGCATGTGCATGAATTCTATGATGCCATTGCGCAAATTGTAGATATTTCTATATGGCGAGAAGATGAAAATGCGCCCCCATCCCATTGGTGGTGGTATCTGGACGTTTTGGCCTATGCATGGCCGCACGTGAGTCATGAGCTAAACTCTGGAAGTGAACAGAAAACAGCTAGGCCGTCGTACCTAGGGAATCAGCTATTGCCTGTCTAGAAAAAGGATGTTCATTGTGTCGTGAGCCAACCAGTTAATTGAGTTTCTAGATGCATAAACGATTTTTCTGTATGTATATTGCTCTATGAAGACGAATCATATGTGAGTAATGATTAAATGAGGTGCATTGATTATGGAACATGTGCTTGAACCAAGGGTTGACTCTTCTGTGTTAACCGTACCAAATGGGCTATTGCCATGAACTAATCATCGAGTAAGCCAGACTCTTCTATCCACACAACCAACCACTTGCCCACTAGAATATGCCCATCGCTGGTCCAATGCCCATCTAATGGGTAAAAGGTTTGCGGTGCTGGTTCTGGCTGATTACGCATCCATTCACGAAAAAGTGGCGTCGTATCAAAATAGGGCAGTTCATTTGCTTCCGTCCATTCACGCAGACGCACCTCCAACACAGTCGGCGTCTCCACCCATTCCTGGCGGATGATCGACCCTGCGTTGGCCCAGACATCCCCATAGCGCGCATCATAGGTCAGCGGACTGGCTGTGAGCATAACGGCAACCTCAATGTTCTGTGAGCGCAACCGACGCACGGTTTCATCCAGCACATCAATCATACCGTTGTAGCGGTTGATGGCATTCCCTTGAATATATTCCTTGCCCTCACCTGCATCCAGCGTATCCAGATCAAATGACTCAATCCAATAAGTGTTGTGCAACATCCCTGTGGAGAAAATAT
>JBCCFC010001463.1:0-2728 GCA_039029935.1 Chloroflexota bacterium | reverse complement strand
CTTTGCTGGTCCCGTTAACCAGAATAGACCCATGAGCGCAGATGACGCAAAAGCTGAAGAACGGATAGATGCTGTTGTTGAAGCATTGAACGCTGGTATACACGATGAAAGAATTATGACAAGCCGTGTATATGTAGCCTTTATTGAATTACTTAACCGTAGATTTGCTGACCAGCCACGAATGCAATTCTTATTAGAAGAGTATCAAGATGATCCGGAAGGCGTAGAGTCGCTATTTCGTAAAAAGCTTCAATTGGCAGAAATTGAATCGGATAGAGAATTGGTTAAAGTAGCACGACAAGTAATTCAGCTATAATAAAATTAATGGAGTTGTTTTGGCATTAAGATTTTACAACATCTTTTTCCTTTAAAGGTTCTCATATGATGGTTTATAAAGAATTTGGTGACCTAGTCCACGAGTATATTGTTAAGTTAGACCGTTCCGAAGTATGGATTGCAAAACAGCTAAATTTGTCTAAAACAACAGTTAATCGTTGGCGTAACGGCGAATCTCGCCCCAAGACACCTGAACTAACAGCTAAATTTGCGGATTTACTTGGAATTTATGGGGAAAAACGCCAGAAATTTCTGTCGGCAGCGGGCTATGCAGTTGTGTCCAATATCAACAATTTACCTAGTGAATCAATTCTATTAGAAGAGGAACTAATGTCATCTTCGCAAAAAATTGCTGACGAAATGAACGATCAAGATTCAAAGTATCTTGATTCCGAGGACCAATCCAAACATCAAATTAATGCTGGTGTATATGTTGCTGGAGCATTATATGTAGAAGGAGGCATAATTGTTGCAGAAACAATTGAAAATTCAACTATCTCCACGGGTAATCAAGCCCGTAAATCAGACCTTGATGTGCTAATGGATGCGTTAGATTTGGGTGCACGAAATGAGCAAATTAGGCTAGGACAAGCATTTCAATCATTATGGTCTCTAATTGAAACTCAATTTGAACACCATCAGAACTTAGAACTGATTACCACTCACTATATGGAAGCCCCAGATGTCTGGGCACTACCTTTGCGCAAAGCACTGGCACAGGCCAAGCTTGATAAAGAAAGCTCTATTACCGACGCTTCGTATACAGTTTTGAACAAGTAGACAATTTGACCCAATCTAATCTAAAAAAGAAGAGCCGCTGCGCTAGTGCTTTAGTGCAACGGCTCTTTCTCATTTCACCCTCCGCGCTCTCTGCATCCTCTGCGGTTCAATCCCTCTACCACCCCGAATAAAAATACATCAACGTCGCCCCCGGACGATACTCAATCAACTGCCGTACTTCACTCACCGGACTCGGGCGATTCATCATTGTCGTAAACACATCAAACAAACTAGGCTCATCAAAATATTCCTTGACGGGCGGATCATCACCGTCAATCCCGCCAAGCTCACCCGCACGCTTGATGGCGTCGGGCAGATAGCCCATTTCATCCACAAGCTGCATTTCTTGCGCCTGTTTGCCTGTACAGATGCGACCATCGGCCACTTCACGCACAGTGCCTTCGGACAAGCCACGTCCCTCGGCCACAATGGCTACAAATGCGTCGTATGCTTCATCAATCAAAGATTGCCAAATAACAGCCTCTTCTTCGGTTATATCGCGGAAAGCATTGCCTGTATCTTTGTACTCGCCACTCTTAAACACAACACTTTTGACACCATATTCCTGCGCTAGCTCGCTGTAGTTGAGGAATTGGACAATCACACCAATCGAACAGGTTAAGGTATGGGGGCTGGCCCAGATTTCGTCGGCAACGGCAGAAACATAGTAGCCACCCGACGCGGCCATACTGCCCATTGCGGCAACCACGGGCTTATCCATCGCATCTACTTGCAGGGCAATTTCATCAGAGGCATAGACGCTGCCACCAGGCGTATCGACCACCAGCACAATGGCCTTGACCTGTTCATCTTCATTTGCGCGTTGGAGGTGGTCAATAATGGACTGGCTAAAGGCGCCAACGGTTGGGTTGAATGGGTTGGGTGTCCCCCCTTCACCGGGGAGGATTGTGCCCTCAATCCGAATCAGGGCGACGGCATCGCCCTCGACTGGCTCAAACTCGCTGATAGACGACCCACCAATGGTCATGCTGCCCATCATGCTGACCAGCACAAAGAGACCCACACAGCCAAATAGCATAAACAGAAAAATGCCGCCGATCCAAAAAAACGTACTTCGTTTCATAAATTCTCCAAAATTCTTGCTCACCAGATATAAATGTGTAAACACAATCGTTTTCCAGAGAAGAGACCATTGGTTTGCACATGTCGCTGTGATGAGACTTTTTAATTGAATAGGAAAGGCCAAGCCAGTATCACAGATTGATTATCTGTGACGCAGGTAGTCAACCTGCGATACTGTAATACAGATTGGTTATCTGTGACGCAGGTAATCAACCTGCGATACTGTAACACAGATTGGTTATCTGTGACGTAGGTAGCCAACCTGCGATACTTTCCTTTGTCCACACACAGGATAAAAAACATGGTCATTCCTCCCCCTATCTTCACAGAGATAAACTCGGCAGGAATCCACGCTCTCAACGTTTGATTCATTATACGAAACCATTATCTTGATGCCAAATGAGCGGACATAAATAAATCGCGCTATGTGTATAGGCTTGCGACCCCATAGGCAGATGGTCTGTTTTTGGGTCAAAAATAGACTGCTTTTGCTCTATTTCAATTTAGACCAATTGTCGTAAGCATTGCG